>JAZNYR010000153.1:0-2653 GCA_045594525.1 Clostridia bacterium
ATGGGTTCTATCTGTGAAACCATCGAAGAAACCATTGATTATTTGAACGCAAACGGGGAAAAGGTTGGTTTGATTAAGGTTCATCTGTACCGTCCTTTCCCGGTAGATGCATTTTTGGCAGCAGTTCCTGCAACCTGTAAGAAGATTGCAGTATTAGACAGAACCAAGGAACCCGGTTCCATTGGTGAACCTCTTTACTTGGATGTATGCGCTTGCTATAACGGAAAAACTGATGTTCCTATGATCATCGGCGGAAGATACGGTCTTGGTTCTAAAGACACCATTCCTGCTGATATTATCGCTGCATACAGAAACCTGGATGCTTCCGAACCTGTAAAAGGCTTTACTCTGGCAATTGAAGATGATGTTACCAATCTGTCTTTGCCCAGAGTGGAAAATCCTGATACTTCTGCAGAAGGCAATACCGCTTGTAAATTCTGGGGTCTTGGCTCTGACGGTACCGTTGGTGCTAACAAAAACTCCATTAAGATTATCGGTGACCACACCGATTTGTATGCGCAAGCATACTTCTCCTATGACTCTAAGAAGTCCGGCGGTATCACCGTTTCTCACTTGAGATTCGGTAAGAAACCGATTAAATCCACCTATTTGATTAACAAAGCAAACTTTGTTGCTTGTCACAATCCTTCTTATGTGGACAAGTATGATATGGTAGAAGATTTGGTTCCCGGCGGCAGCTTCTTGTTAAACTGCGCCTGGGATACCGACGAGCTGTCTGCAAGACTGCCCGGTAAGATGAAGAGATATATTGCTGAAAATAACATTTCTTTATATACCATTGATGCAATCGGTATTGCAAGAAACTTAGGACTGGGCAATAAGACTTCTATTGTACTGCAGTCTGCATTCTTCAAGATTGCTGATGTAATTCCTTTTGAGGATGCAAAAGAATATATGAAGGCAGCTGTTGTAAAATCCTTCGGCGCCAAGGGCGAAAAGATTGTAAGCATGAACCATGAAGCAATCACCGAAGGGGAAAAGAATATTAAGAAGATTGAAATTCCTGCTGATTGGGCAACTGCTGTTGATAATGTTGTTGCTGAAGCTGAAGTTCCTGCATTTGTTAAGAACATCCTGAATCCCTGTAACAAACAGGTTGGTGATAAGCTTCCCGTCTCTACCTTTATGGATATGGTTGACGGTCATCTGCCTCAGGGTATGGCAGCTTACGAAAAGCGCGGTATCGCAGTGGATGTTCCTCAGTGGATTCCTGAAAATTGTATTCAGTGTAACCAGTGTTCTTTGGTATGTCCTCATGCGGCAATCCGTCCTGTAGTTCTGGATAAGGCTCAGGCAGAAGCAGCTCCCGCTAACATGAAGACCAAGAAAATGATCGGTAAGGGAATGGATGAATATCTGTTCGGCATCGTTGTTACTCCTTTGGATTGTAGCGGTTGCGGAAACTGCGCGAAGGTTTGTCCCGCGAAGGAATCTGCTCTGGTAATGCAACCCATTGATTCCCAAATGGCAGAACAGGCATGCTTCGATTATGCGGTAACCATTCCTCCCAAAGCAGATGTTTTGGCAGGACCGATGAATGTGAAGAATTCACAGTTCCGTCAGCCTCTGCTCGAATTCTCCGGTGCTTGTGCAGGTTGTGGTGAAACTCCTTATGCAAAACTGATTACCCAGATTTGCGGCGACAGAACTTATATTTCCAACGCAACAGGATGCTCCTCTATTTGGGGTGGCTCCGCTCCTTCTACTCCTTATACCACCAACCACGAGGGAAGAGGTCCCGCTTGGGCAAACTCCCTGTTTGAAGACAATGCTGAACATGGTCTGGGTATGGCGGTTGCAGCAAAACAGCTGAGAGAAAGATTGGCAAATCAGATTGCAGAACTTGACAATCCTGCTGTAGTAGAAGCTGCAAAGGCATGGAAAGAAACTTATAATAGCGGTGCTGATAACGATCAGCCTACAAGAGATCTGATTGCAGCTTTGGAAGCTTGCGGTTGCGATAAGGCAAAAGAAATTCTGGATTATAAAGAATATCTGTCCAAGAAGAGCGTATGGATCTTCGGTGGTGACGGATGGGCTTATGATATTGGCTTTGGCGGTCTGGACCATGTTTTGGCTTCCGGTGAAGATGTAAACATCATGGTATTCGATACCGAAGTTTACTCCAATACAGGCGGTCAGGCTTCTAAATCCACTCCTACCGGTGCTGTTGCACAGTTTGCTGCAGGCGGTAAGCCGTTGAAGAAGAAAAATCTGGCAGAAATCGCCATGTCCTACGGTTATGTATATGTAGCTCAGGTAGCCCTTGGATATGACATGAATCAGACAGTTAAGGCAATCAAGGAAGCAGAAGCTTACCATGGTCCTTCTCTGATCATCGGTTATGCTCCTTGTATCAACCATGGTATCAAGGGCGGTATGTCCAATACCCAGCAGATTATTAAAAATGCTGTGCTGGCAGGCTACTGGCATACCTTCCGTTTTGACCCTGCTCTGGCTGCAGAAGGAAAGAATCCCTTCCAGATGGATTCCAAGGCTCCTGATGCTGATAAGATCACCTACCGTGACTTTATCATGAACGAAGTTCGTTACAGCTCTTTGATGCGGAAATTCCCTGATAAGGCGGAAGAACTGTTCGTGGAAGCAGAAGCTCAGGCGAAGGAAAAATATG
>JAZNYR010000154.1:0-2295 GCA_045594525.1 Clostridia bacterium
AGTTTGTAATATCTACAATATTATTGATGGCACGAACCCCGCATCCTTCCAACCGTTTTTGCATCCAGAGGGGTGAGGGTTCAATCTTAATATTTTTCACTACACGGGCGGTATAACGGGGGCAAAGCTCAGGTGCTTCCACCGTTACAGAAAGATAATCTTCGATTTTTTCGTTATTTTCTTTTACTGCCACCTCTGGCACAGAAAATTCTTCGTTTAAGGTAATGGCAGATTCCCGTGCCAACCCAATGATACTCAAACAATCGGGGCGGTTGGAGGTAATATCAAAATCCACAATAATTTCATCCAAGCCCAAGGTCTTTTTAATATCCTCACCAAGGGTAGGTTCTCCCTCTAAAATGAGAATCCCTGTTGCCACTCCGTCGGTCATACCCAGTTCATCTGTGGAACACATCATCCCTTCGGACACAACTCCTCTTAACTTACCCTTTTTGATGACAGTACCGTCAGGCAAGTGAGAACCGTGAAGGGCAACGGGGACATACGCCCCTTCAAACACATTTTTGGCTCCCGTTACAATCTGAATGGTTTCCCCTACATTTACCTGACAAACCACCAGCTTATCCGCGTCAGGATGCTGTTCAATCTTTTCGATTTTTCCTACCACAACCTTTTCGATTCCCTCTCCCACCATTTCAAAGGCATCTACCTTGGAACCTGACAGGGTCATGGCGTCGCAATATTCCTTGGGGGTTACCCCAACCTTTGTATAATCATTCAACCAACTCATTGGCATTTTCATGGCTATTCCCTCCTTTAAAACTGTTTCAAGAAGCGTACATCGTTTTCAAAGAACAAACGCAAATCGTCAATATCATACCGACGCATGACAATTCGTTCCAAACCGATACCAAAGGCAAAACCGCTGTAAACCTCCGGGTCGATACCGCAGTTTTTCAGTACTTTGGGGTGGACCATACCGCAACCCAAAATCTCAATCCAGCCTTCGCCCTTACAAACTCTGCAACCTTCTCCTCCGCAAACGAAGCAGGAAATATCCATTTCCGCAGAAGGCTCTGTGAAGGGGAAATGATGAGGACGGAACCGCACCTTTACTTCCTCTCCATACAATTTCTTGACAAACACTTCCAAAGTACCCTTCAAATCGCCCATGGTGATTCCCTTATCCACCACAAGACCTTCAATCTGGTGGAACACAGGAGAGTGAGTTGCATCCACCGCGTCAGAACGGAACACTCTGCCCGGTGCAATAATGCGGATGGGAGGCTGTTGCTTTTCCATCACACGCACCTGCATGGGTGAGGTTTGGGTTCTAAGCACAATATTATCGTTAATATAGAAGGTATCCTGTGTATCACGGGCAGGATGATTTTTGGGAAGGTTTAATGCTTCAAAGTTATAATAATCATATTCCACTTCCGGTCCTTCCGCAATGGAAAAGCCCATACCGATAAAGATATTTTTCAGTTCATCCAAAACGGTGGTCAGAGGATGGGTTTTTCCCACAGACCACTTTTTCCCGGGGACGGTAACATCCAGAGTTTCACTGCTTAATTTCTGTTCCAGTTCTGCTTGTTCCAATTTTTCTTTTGCTTTATCAAGCTCTTCTTCAATAAAGGAACGAACCTGATTTGCCAGCTGACCGATCACAGGCCGTTCTTCCGCGGACAACTGCCCCATTCCTCTCAATACAGAAGTCAGCTCCCCTTTTTTTCCCAGAAACTTGACTCTGATTTCTTCCAGACCGGCAATGGAATCAATGGTTTTAAGACTCTCTTCTGCCGCCTGTCTGATTTGTTCTAATTGCTGTTTCACAAACACTACCCCTTTCGGTAAAAATAAAAATCCTCCGCCCCCATTAGGGACGAAGGACTAGCACTTCGCGGTACCACCCTGATTCCTGCACAAGCAGGCACTCAAGACCATGATAACGGTATGAAACCGATTTTCCCTACTGTAATTTCAGAAAAACAGCTCAACGGGCGAACTTCAATTTTGGGTACTGATGAGGATGCTCCCAGCCGACGACATCCACTCTCTTTCACTTTCTCACAAAATCTACTTTCCCGATCATCGCTTTCCTATAATCATATCACAGTTTTTACGGTTTGTCAAGAATTTTTATAATGAAAATTCCTGCTTTATGCAAGGCGTGCATTTTGCTACACCCCGGGGGGTGGACGAAAAACAGTGCAGATTGGACAAATTGAACCCGCAGGGGTTACCCGAAGGCGTACAATGGTACGCCGAGAGGTGATATTTGTTCAAAACACAAGGCATTTTATCATAGAAATTCGTTGCACGACGAATTTC
>JAZNYR010000155.1:0-4199 GCA_045594525.1 Clostridia bacterium
ATTATGGGTAATGCAGGTCAGGCGAACTATTCTGCCTCAAAGGCGGGGCTGATTGGGTTGACTAAATCGGTTGCAAAGGAGCTGGCGGGCAAAAATGTTTGCTGTAACGCCATTGCGCCCGGCTTTGTGGAAACGGATATGACCACAGAATTTGCCGACCGTCCCGAAGTTCTTTCTTCCATTCCTGCAAAAAGAATGGGAAAACCGGAAGAAGTGGCGGCGTTGGCAGCATTTTTGGCTGACGATTGCTCTGATTATATTACCGGCGAAGTCATCCGCATTGACGGCGGACTGGCGATGTAGAAAGGAGAAATAACCATGAGAAAAGTTGTGATTACAGGAATGGGTGCCATCACCCCCATCGGTAATGATGTTCCCTCATTTTGGGACGCTATGATGAAGGGTACCAACGGCATCGCTCCTATTACTTATTTTGATACAACAGACTATAAAGCCACTCTGGCAGCACAGGTAAAGGATTTTGATCCCCTGCCCTATCTTGCCAAGGGCGAAGTCAGAAAAACCGACCTGTTTGTACAGTACGGTATTGCAGCAGCCGCACAAGCTGTGGAAGACAGCGGCATTATGGATAACATCAATCCCAAGCGTTTCGGTGTTTACTTTGGCTCAGGCGTAGGAGGATTTGGTACCATGGCAGAAGAACAGAACAACCTGATGGAAAAAGGTCCCCGACGGATTTCTCCCCAGTTTGTTCCGAAAATGATTTCCAACATTGCGGCTGGAAACATTGCCATCCGTAACAATGCCCAAGGACCCTGTCTGTCCATTTCCACCGCTTGTGCAACAGGTACCACCTGTATCGGGGAAGCATTCCGTGCCGTTCGTGACGGGTATGCTGATGCGATTATTGCAGGGGGAAGCGAAGCAAGCATTATTCCTCTGGCAGTAGCAGGTTTCATTAACTGTATGGCGCTGACCACCACAGATGATGTAAACGCCGCCTCCATTCCCTTTGATAAGAGAAGAAGCGGATTTGTTATGGGGGAAGGTGCAGGTGCTTTGATTGTAGAAGATTATGAACACGCTAAAGCAAGAGGCGCTAAAATCTACTGTGAGCTGGCAGGCTACGGCAGCACCTGTGATGCTTACCATGTAACCGCTCCCTCCCCTGATGCAGAAGGCGGCGCGGAAGCCATTCGTCAGGCAGTACTGCAGGCAGGCGGTGCGGAAGGACACAGCATTTATATCAATGCCCACGGTACCTCCACTCCTTTGAATGACAAAACCGAAACTCTGGCAATTAAAAAGGCTTTGGGTGAGACAATTGCAAGACAGGTAAAAATCAGCTCTACCAAATCTATGACAGGACACATGCTGGGTGCGGCAGGTGCAGTAGAAGCCATCGCCTCTATTTTAGCACTGCAAAAGGGCATTGTTCCTCCCACCATCAACTTCAAAGAAGCGGATGAGGAATGTGATTTGGATTACACACCCAATGTTCCTTGCGAAAAAGAATTGACCATGGCACTGTCCACCTCCCTGGGATTTGGGGGACACAATGCCTGCGTGGCGTTCAAGAAGGAGAACTAATCCTATGAATCAACAAGAATTGATGCAGATTCTGCCTCATCGGGACAATATGCTCTTAATTGACGAAGCGGAATTAATCGAGGGCAAAGCCCACGGAAAAAAACAGATTACAGGGGATGAATTCTTTTTAAAGGGTCATTTTCCCGGAAAACCCGTAGTGCCGGGTGTGATTTTGTGCGAAATTCTGGCACAGTCCGTCTGTGTTTGTCTGGCAGACAAAATGGAAGAAGATATGGTTCCCATGTTTACAGGACTTAACAATGTAAAATTCCGTCAGCCTGTGTTACCCGGTGATACGGTGGAAACAGAATGTGAAATCACACGAATCAAACATCCCTTTTATTTTGCCAAAGGAAAAGCGACAGTAAACGGCAAGCTGTGCGTTTCCGCTGAATTTTCCTTTGCACTGGCGAAAGAAACGGAGGAAGCATGAAACTAACAGAAATGTTCAAGAAAAAGAATGACCCTATGATTTCCTGTAAAAAATGCGAAGGGTCTTATTCCGAATCGGAGCTTATGAAACATCACATGATTTGCCCCGATTGCGGGCAATATCTGCGGATGAATTCCCGTCAGAGAATCGCTCTGATTACGGATAAAAATACTTTTAAAGAAACAGACGGGAAACTGAAAAGTCAGGACCTGCTCTCCTTCCCCGGTTACGAGGAAAAGCTGGAAAAAGCAATGAATGACAGCGGTGAGCTGGAAGGTGTTGTTTGCGGTACTGCTAAAATCGGCGGTGTGAAAACTGCCATTTTCGTTATGAATTCTGCCTTTATGATGGGCAGTATGGGTACCGTTGTGGGAGAAAAAATCACACGCCTGTTTGAACTGGCAACCAAGGAAAAGCTTCCCGTTGTTGGCTTTACCACATCGGGGGGAGCCAGAATGCAGGAGGGCATCCTCTCTTTGATGCAAATGGCGAAAACAAGCGGAGCGGTAAAACGGCACAGCGATGCAGGCCTTCTTTATATTACCGTTCTTACTGACCCCACCACAGGGGGCGTTACCGCAAGCTTTGCTATGGAGGGAGATATTATTATCTCCGAACCCAAAGCGCTGGTTGGCTTTGCAGGTGCCAGAGTCATCGAACAAACCATCGGACAGAAGCTCCCCGAGGGCTTCCAGAGAGCAGAATTTTTACTGGAGCATGGGTTTATTGACATGATTGAACCCAGAGAAACCTTAAAAGAATGTCTGTCCCGTATTCTGACCATCCACGAGGTGAAAAAATGAAAGCATATACAAGAGTTCAAAACGCAAGAAAGGGTCAAAGACCCTCAGGTTCTTTTTTCATCAACCAGATGATTGACAACTTTACCGAGCTTCACGGGGACCGCAGATTTGGTGACGATGATGCCATTATGGCAGGAATCGGCTATTTAAGCGGAACACCCGTTACTGTGATTGCTATGGAACGGGGCACCACCATTGAAGAGAGAATGAAGCGGAATTTCGGCTGTCCCTCTCCTGAAGGTTACAGAAAGGCTCTGCGTCTTATGAAACAGGCGGAAAAATTCCACCGCCCCGTGATTTGTCTTATCGGAAGCTCCGGTGCCTATCCGGGAATCAGTGCAGAGGAACGGGGTCAGGGAGAAGCCATTGCAGAAAATCTGATGGAAATGATGACCTTAAAAACACCCATCGTTTCGGTGGTTGTAGGCGAAGGCGGCAGCGGCGGTGCATTGGCGCTGGGAGTTGCAGACACGGTGATTATGCTGGAAAATGCAGTATATTCCGTCATTTCACCCGAGGCCTGTGCAAGCATCCTCTGGAAGGATTCTGCCAAGGCAGAGGTCGCGGCAGATGCTTTAAAGCTGACCGCACACGATCTGAAAGATTTTGGCGTCATTGAAACAGTGATTCCCGAACCCGAAGATATCACTCCCGAACAGATTTGTGCTGCCTTAAAAGCCGAACTGATACGGGAAATCAGGCAAAAATCAAAACTTTCTGTTGATAAATTAACAGAACAGAGATATCAACGATTCCGTAAAATCGGATGTTAATATGGGTGTAGCATTTTGCTACACCCTTTTTTTGGGGGGGGTGTGGAAAAATAGTGCAGAATGAACAAACTGAGCCCATAGGGGTACCCGAAGTCGTATGTGATACGACGAGAGGCGATGTTTGTTTATAGCATAAAGTAATTTTGCTTTATGCGGTCTGTGCATTTTGCTACAACCCCCTCCCTTATACTTTTATTATACCACACTTTTCTTGCCATGACTTGCAGAGTTTTTTTCACGCTCTGCGTTTCTTTTTCTTTTGTTTTGTTTTTTATTTATATTTATATTTAATAATATAGGAAGCTTCTTTGTTGCAGATTCTTAAAAATCCTCGTAACTATGCGGGTTTGGACGATCTTTTTTTGTACACCCCCACTCACAGTATCAGTCACACTTTCAGTCACAGTATCAGTCACACTATCACTCACACTACCGTTCACAATATCTTTGTTAAATATTTATTTATATTGAAAAATTTTCTTCTCTGTGATATAATGAATTCAACGAAGTTGAATTCAGCGATATAAATTCCTGACGGAATTTGCGATATATCCTTGCGATAGCGATATATCCTGCGGATGCGATATATCCTTACGGATGCGATATATCCTTACGGCTGCGATATGTGCCTTTGGCACC
>JAZNYR010000156.1:0-11062 GCA_045594525.1 Clostridia bacterium
AACATTCTTCTCATATTTATTTGCTGGTGACCAGTATAGTTGCCATGCTATTTTTTGCAATAAAAGTAGGGTTTCAACTTTCTGTTAATCTGCCCACCATAATTTATGCGTCTGTTTTGGCATTATTATCCATTCTGTCTAACATTTTGACATTAAAAAGTCTGGAAAAAATGGACGCGGTTACCATCAGTGTGTTCTCCGGCGCAGGGTCAATTGCGATTCCTTTTTTGTTTGGAGCCTTGTTTTTAAATGAGAAAGTAAACGGATTTAAAATCATCTCTTTTTTCCTTCTGTTGGTAGTCGTTATTAAGCCCTTGATGCAAAGAACAAAGGCGAAAACTGAGGATTGGACTGGGTGTCTGTACTGCGTTCTTCTGTTTTTTGTAGGGGGCGCCGCAACGGTGTTTTTTAAGCTCTATGCTGTGGCAGAGAATGTCATGAGTGATGAGACGCTTTGTTTTTGGGCAAATGTGCTGATGCTGCCCTTTGTTTTTGTCAGTTTGTTAAAGACGGATCGCCAATCCTTTTTCTCTGATGTACGAAAGATGACAAAAGGTGTTTATCTGATTGCCGTGATCTCTGTTTTGATTTCCAACAGCACCTCCCTTTTGGAAATCTATGTATTACAGTACATGGATCTGACATTATTTACTTTACTGAAAAATCCTGTTTCTCTGATTATGACAGCCATCCTTTTCCGCATATTTTATGGAGAAAAGATGACGAAAGAAAAGGCGTTTAGTGTGGGACTGTCCATTGTGGCACTGGTTCTGAACAGTCTATGAAATTAAAAGGAATGAGTTCGGTGCAATACCGAACTCATTCACAAGCAAGTTAATATTTAATTTTGTCTAAACTTTGGGGTTCACTTCAATCCTCTTCCTTTTTTATGTGTTTTGAAATATCTTCTTTCAGTTTGCAAAGTTTTTGGTCGATGACTGCCATATCATCGGCCACTTGTTTGATTTCGTCTTGCAAGAATTTGGGAATTTGGAGTCCTGATTTATAGTAAATCTTGTGCTCCAGACCCGCCCACAAATCCATGGCAACGGTGCGAATTTGCACTTCGATTCTGACGGGTGTCATCCGATCGGTGAGAAATACCGGTACTTCAATAATCATGTGATAGCTCCGATATCCGTTTGGTTTTGGATTTTTGATATAATCCTTGATTTGCAAAACGGTGATGTCGTTTTGACGCTTTAACTGTTCTGCTATGGTATAAACATCTTCAATCAAAGAACAGATCACACGGATTCCGCCAATGTCATTGAGATGCTGTCTGGCGTTTTCCAAGGTTGGTTCCAACCCCATCCGACGGAGTTTATCCATAATATTCCGAGGGCTTTTGTTACGGCTTTTGATATGTTCAATGGGGTTATAATCATGCAAAAAGCGATATTCATCATTGATGATATTGAGCTTCGTTTCCACTTCGTCAATTCCGAATTTGCTCATGAGAAGTAATCGGGTCCATTCTTTTTGAGATTCTAAATCAATCGTTTCCGGCATGTAAATTTCTCCTTTGTAATCACATTTTCATTATCTTTAAAAACAAGAGGAAAGCAAATGGCTCAAATTGATCGGGAATAAAGGCGGTTCAGCTTTTTCCAAAAGGTTCGGTCAATGCTGTTCATTTGCTCCCGAGTCATGCGATATTGCCAGTTGCCGTCTGCCTTTCCGGGGATATTCAGGCGGGTGTCAGAGCCGTATTTTAACAAATCCTGTACAGGTAAAATCACAAGACCCGCGCCCGATACAAACAGACTACGGATGATATTGTCATATCCCCGTTCCCAGTCAGAGTCGTTATAACCGCAATATTCCAGCAATGTCTTTTTGTTTTGCTCATCCAATTCCCACAGAAAACCAAGCAAAGTGTTGTTATCATGGGTGCCTGTGTAGGCAACGGTGTTTTGATGAAAATGATGGGGACGGTGAACGGAGGAATCGTCTCCCAAAAACCCAAACTGCACCACTCTCATACCCGGAAAACCGCTGTCTGCTACCAATTGCTCTACCTGAGGGGTAATGTGTCCCAAATCTTCTGCGATAATCAGCTTTTCTCCCGCAATTTCGCGGAATTTTTCAATCAGCTTCATCCCGGGTCCCTGTTCCCAGTGACCTTCTTTGGCAGAAGGTGCATCAGAGGGGATTGACCAATAGGATTCAAACCCGCGGAAATGGTCCAATCGCACGCCGTCAAACATGGTCAGCATGTACCGCATGCGGTCGCACCACCAGGAAAACCCGTCTTCCTCCATCTTCTTCCAGTCATAAAGGGGGTTGCCCCAATGCTGTCCCTCGGGGGTAAAATAATCCGGTGGAACACCCGCAACAGAGGCGGGATTCCCGTCTCGATCCAGCAAAAACTGCTCTTGGTGAAAGTAAACATCTGCACTGTCAGGTGCCACATAAATAGGAATATCTCCTAAAATCTGAATTCCCTTTTTGTGAGCATAATCCAATATTTCTTGCCATTGACGGAAAAAGTGAAACTGAATAAACTTCCATAAAAAGAGGGTTTCAGCATCTTCTTCCTTTATCGTCCATTGATTCCAATGCTTGTTTTCGTTTGCCGCCTTCAGACTCATAAATCGGCAAAACTGCTCCAGATAGGGGTTGCTTTGAATAAAGGCTTCGATTTCGTCCCTGTTTTTTGCCCGATGGGCGGCTGCGTTTAAAAGCTCTAACCGATTGTGATACAACCGTACATATTCACAGCTGTAGGGGGTTTGCTGACGGTGAGCGGTCAGCTCCTCCTCTGTGAGTAAGCCTTGTTCAAACAATTTGGGCAAATCCACAAGATAGGGATTTCCACCGAATGCCGAATGGGATTGATAGGGGGAGTTGCATTCGTCAATGGGGCAGAGAGGTAACACCTGCCACCAGGAAAAACCGCAGTCTGCCAAAAAGTCAATCCATATCATTGCTTCCTTTCCAAAACTCCCTGTGGAATAGTCTCCAAACAGAGAGGTGATATGCATGAGTACTCCGCTGCTTCGTTTCATATTGTCCTCCTATATTTGTTGTAAAAAATTTTATGATCGTTACTGTCTGATTATTATTGTAATCTTTTTTTCCTTCTTTGTCAAGGCGGGGAAAAATTAACAAAAAGGAGCTGTAGCAAAATGCACAGACCGCATAAAGCAAAATCATGGCGAGATAAGGCCATTAAAAACAAAAAAATTTCAAAAACATGAGAAAACCTAATGTAGAAATTTGTTTTGAAACAAATTTCACTTATTTCCCTGCTTTATGCTATAAACAAACATCGCCTCTCGTCGTATCCACATACGACTTCGGGTAGCCAAAAGCAAGACACAGCTTGCTTTTGCTCAGTTTGTTTATTCTGCACTATTTTTCCCCAGCCCCAAAGAGGCTGTAGCAAAACAAAATCTTTTTGCTACAGCCTCGTTAAGGGTTACTGATTTCGATTCATCAACTGTTCTGCAAGAGCGATAAAGAAGTCAGATTTGTTTAGTTTCTCTGCTGCACGGATCGCTTTTTGGGTATATTCTTTGGCTAATGAACGGGAGCGTTCCAAACCAAACATGGTAACAAATGTTGTTTTCCCTTGCTCTGCATCACTGCCGATGGGTTTTCCAAGGGCATTTGTTCCCGTTACATCTAAGATGTCGTCTTGAATCTGGAAGGCAAGGCCTAAGGCTTCTCCGTAAGCATTCAGTTGTTCCAATTCTTCTTCGGTACCCCCTGCGGCGATGCCGCCCAGCAATACGGCTGCCCGAAGAAGGGCCCCTGTTTTATGCTGATGCAAAAAGGTCAGGGTTACCTCTGTTATTTCCTTTCCTTCGGATTCCATATCTACCACCTGACCCCCAATCATGCCTTCCGCACCTGCAAGGTGAGAAAGGGTTTGGATTCCCTTTACAATCCGTTCGGAAGGAAGGTCTGCTTTGGCGGCTGTTTCAAATGCCAGGGTTAAAAGTCCATCTCCTGCCAGTACCGCCATTGCCTCGCCATACACCTTGTGGCAAGTGGGTTTTCCCCGTCTGAAATCATCATCGTCCATACAGGGAAGGTCGTCGTGGATGAGGGAATAAGTATGAATCATTTCCAATGCACAGGCAAAGGGAAGGGCGTCCTCCTTCTTTCCTCCGCAAGCCTCACAAGCGGCAAGGGTCAGAGTGGGACGAATCCGTTTTCCACCTGCGGACATAGCGTGATTCATTGCTTCGTATATGGTTTGATGAGGGCCGGGGAGCGCTTTGAGATATTGGGTTAATGCTGTTTCAATCGTTTCTTTATACCGATTCATCCTCATCACCTTCTTCTGCAGAAAACAGTTTTGCTTTCATATTTCCTTGACTGTCTTTGGTTAAAATTGCAATTTTTTGCTGTGCTTCCTCCAATGCGTTGGAGCAAAAACGGGTCAACTCCACGCCCTTTTCAAACAATTTCAAAGAATCGTTCAGAGGAATCTCGCCGCTTTCCAGTTGCTTTGTAATCTGTTCTAATTCGAGCATTGCTTGCTCGAAGGTCATTTCTTTGCTCACTGTATTGCCTCCCTTTTTTTGATTTTGGTGACGGTACAGTCTGCCGTACCGTCCGAAAACATTAAAGAGATGTCCTGTCCCTGCTGTAATTGGTCTGCACGGGAAATCAGGATTCCTGTTTTATCGGTAGCTGTTGCATATCCCCGACTTAATACGGATAAGGGACTTAACGCCTGTAATTTTTCTGCTAAGGTTCCCAATCGCTCTCGACGCATAGTCAAAGCTTGTTGGGTTTCTCTGGTCAGTTGTTGTACAGTTCTGTCCAAATCCAGCTGACGCCGCTCAATTTGCTCCAGTGGATTGGTATAAATTCTTCTGTTTGCAATGCTTTTGAGCAATTCCTTTCGCTGTTCTATGCCGGTCAGATAGGCTTGGCGAAGCCGCAGATAGTATCCTGCAAACCGCTCCTCCAATTCCGATTGAGAGGGAACTGCCAGCTCTGCTGCGGCAGAGGGCGTGGGTGCACGCAAATCAGCCACAAAATCGGCGATGGTAAAGTCTGTTTCGTGTCCCACGGCAGAAATAACGGGGATGCGGCAATTTGCAATGGCTCTTGCAACACCTTCGTCATTAAATGCCCATAAATCTTCAATAGAGCCGCCGCCCCGACCTATAATCAGCACATCTGCCCAACCGGTGGTGTGAAAATAATGAAGCGCCTGAATCAAATCGGCAGGTGCTTCGGCTCCCTGTACCAACACAGGATATAAATACACATCCGCCAATTTGTATCGACGGGACAAAACATTGATAATATCACGGATTGCCGCTCCTGTAGGAGAGGTAATCACCCCAATCTGACGAGGAAAGGGGGGAAGAGCTTTTTTTCGTGCCTCATCAAACAAACCTTCCGACTCCAGTTTTTGTTTTAACTGTTCAAAAGCCAAATACAAAGCACCAATACCGTCAGGTTGCATTTCTTCTGCATACAACTGATACTGACCGTCCCGCTCATACACGCTGATTCGACCGGAAACAATGACCTTTTGCCCGTTTTCCGGTTGAAAATTTAAACCGAATACATTGCTTTTAAACATGACACCCCGTATCACAGAGGCTTCATCCTTTAATGCAAAGTACAGGTGACCCGAATAATGAAGCTTACAGTTGGAAAGCTCTCCCTTGACTGTAATTCTTCCTAAGAGGGGATCACAGTCAATGACTCTTTTTAAGTATCGGTTCAGTTCTGTTACTGTGATGACTGCCATAGGCTCACTCCTTCAGAACTCCCGCTAAAATGCCGTTGACAAATGCACCTGCTTCCGGATTGTCATAACTTTTGGAAAGCTCTATGGCTTCATTGACGGAAACAGCTTCGGGAATATCCTCCCGATATTTGATTTCATATACGGCAATCCGCAAAATGGCACGAAGGGGGGCGGAAAGACGGCCAATCTCCCAACGGTGGCTGTTGCGGTTGATGATTTCATCAATTTCGGTTAAATGCTCCCATACACCTTCTAATTCTTCACGGACAAAATCGGTGTCTTTTGGTTCTAATACAATGGTATCTTCCTCAAAATCGGAAAAGCATTGAAAATCATTCCAGATTTCCTGCGGGTCTTTTTTACGCAGGTCACATTGATACAGCAGTACCAATGCTTGCTCGCGGGCATTTCTTCTGCTCATAGTGAAATGTTCCTTTCGTTTACAAAATGTTCCTTCCATTATTGTATCATAAAATCGGGCTTTTGTACAAGGTTTTTTATGAAAATTTCAAGAAATTTAACAGAATCGAAAAAAAGGTTTTACTTTTTGGGGAAAAAGGTGTATAATTATTGATAAGAAACTTGAAAGGATGTGGATACTTATGATGAAACAGGAAAAAACAAAAAAATTGGTGCTGATGGCAATGTTTTGCGCTATTATGGGTGTAATGGCTGTCACCAATATCGGCATGATTCCTTTGGGCTTTATGAATGCCACTACACTACATATTCCTGTCATTCTATGTGCGGTTTTATTAGGGTCAAAAAGCGGAATGTTGATGGGTTTTGTGTTTGGACTCATTAGTCTGTTGACCAACACCTTCCGTCCCAATGTGACCTCTTTTGTATTTTCACCCTTTTATCAGTCGGAATACGGCAACCCTTTCTTTAGCTTGTTGATTTGCTTTGTTCCCAGAATTCTCATTGGACTGGTTTCTGCGTTAAGCTATAAGGGATTTCAGAAAACAAAACTTCCTTCCCTGGTTTCTTTGGGGATTACGGGATTTTTGGGGTCTATTACCAATACGATTTTTGTCATGGGCGGCATCTGGCTGCTGTTTGGTGAAGGATACGCGGCTGCCAAAGGACTGGCGGTCAATGCATTGGGCAATGTGATTGGGTCTGTTGTATTAATAAACGGTGTACCCGAAGCCATTGTTGCGGCGATTTTAACAGCAGCAATCGGAAAAGCATTGCAGAAATTAGTGTTGAAGTGAGGAAGAGGAAATGAAAATAATTGATGTGATAAAAGGAAATAAGCCAAGTCTTTCTTTTGAGGTGTTTCCTCCCAAAACGGATACTGCCTTTGACAGTGTGTTTAAAGCTACGGAAGAATTGGCTGCATTAAAACCCGATTTTATGAGTGTGACCTACGGAGCAGGGGGAGGAACCTCTGCCTATACGGCACAGATAGCAAAAAATTTGCAGGATAAGTTCGGTGTTCCCGCTTTGGCACATTTAACCTGCGTTTCCTCTACAAAAAAAGAAATTCAGAATCAGCTTCAAAGATTGAAAGACTACGGGATTACCAATATTCTTGCATTGCGTGGAGATATTCCTGAAGATATGGAAAAAGATAATCTGGAATACCGTTATGCCGGTCAGTTGATTGAAGAAATCAAGGAATTTGGAGACTTTTGTATTGGCGGTGCCTGCTATCCCGAAAGCCATCCTGAAAGCGAAACCTGCGGGAAGGATGTGGCTTATTTAAAGGAAAAGGTGGAGCGGGGTTGTGAATTTCTGACAACACAGATGTTTTTTGATAATAACATTCTTTATAACTTTATGTATCGGATTCGGGAAGCGGGCATTACCGTTCCTGTTGTAGCTGGTATTATGCCTGTGACCAATGGGGCACAGATGAAAAGGATTTGCTCCATTTCCCAGACTGCCCTTCCTCAGCGGTTTATTCGGATTGTTGATCGTTACGGCGATAAGCCGGAGGCGATGAAACAGGCAGGGATTGCCTATGCCACTGAGCAGATTGTTGATTTGTATGCCAACGGTATCAATGCAGTTCATGTCTATACTATGAATAAGCCTGATGTGGCGGCACAGATTCAAAAAAATATTAGTGAGATTATAAGATGAGTACGGTATTGGAACGGGGAACTGGAGTGCTGACGAATGTGGAGATTCCAGAAGGTGAGCTTTCGTTGCGACTCGGCACCAAGGAAATTACCACAGAAACAAAAGAATGTATGGAGCAGCTTTTGCAAGTGGCTGAATGTCGGTACTGCTATGTACGGGTGCCCATAACCTTTCTTTCTCCCAGCTCCTTTATGCTGGGGGATTTTAGGGTGACAAGCCATGCTTTAGGAAACACTCTAAAGGAATGTAAGGAATGTTTCCTTCTTGCTGCTACCATTGGATCGGGAGCGGACAGGTTGATTGCCCGATTGGGAGTCAGTTCTCCTGCACGGCAGTTTATTACCGACGGAGTCGCCTCGGCTTTGATTGAAGGGGTGTGCGACCGTGTTTGCCAAATGCTTTCGGAACAAAATCAATGCCGACCCAGATTCAGTCCCGGTTTTGGAGATTTTTTATTGGACTATCAACCTGAGCTTTTGCGGTTGACGGGTGCGGCAAAGCAAATCGGGCTTACTTTAACCGATGCATTGTTTTTAACGCCGTCCAAATCGGTAACGGCAGTTGTTGGAATAAAATAGGGCGAACCAGGTTCGCCTGTTTTTATAGGAAAGGGAAAATATATGGATATCAGAGAAGCAATCAAACAATCCAGAATTTATTTTGACGGGGGCATGGGAACCATGCTTCAGGCGGCAGGTCTGGGTCCCGGAGAAAATTCTGCCCAGTGGAATCTGACCCATCCGAAGGAGGTTCAGTCAGTCCACCGTGCTTATTTAGAAGCCGGCTGTAATGTGATTTGTGCCAATACCTTCGGCATCAATCCTTTGAACGATGACAGATACGAAGAAAAGATTCAGGCGGCGATTTCTTGCGCGAAAAAGGCTGTAGCAGAGTATCCTGATACTTTTGTGGCGTATGACATGGGACCCAGCGGAAAAATGCTGGAGCCCTTGGGTGATTTGTCCTTTGACCGTGCGGCAGAAAGCTTTTGTAAACTGGCAAAGGCGGCACAGCAGGCGGGAGCCGATTTGATTTTTATTGAAACTATGAACGATTGTTATGAAACGAAAGCGGCTGTGGTAGGCACAAAAGAAGGGTGCGATTTGCCTGTTTTTGTATCCAATGTGTATGACGAATCAGGAAAATTGATGACAGGTGCCAGTCCTTCTGCCATGGCGGCAATGTTGGAAGGTTTGGGCGTGGATGCTTACGGAATGAATTGTTCCCTCGGCCCCCGTCAGATGATTCCTGTGGTACAGGAATTAACTTCTGTTTCCTCTCTTCCTGTGATTGTGGTTCCCAATGCGGGTTTGCCACGAGTAGAAAACGGGAAAACTGTATATGATATTTCCCCCGAGGAATTTGCAGAAATCATGGCAGAGATTGCCAAAATGGGTAGTGTGCTGTTGGGAGGGTGTTGCGGAACAACCCCCGAGCATATCCGATTAACGGTGGAGGCGACCTGTGAGATTCCTTATTCTTACCCTGAAAAGAAACAAAAAACGGTGGTATCTTCCTATACCCATAGTGTAGAAATCGGAAAAGAGCCCATTTTAATCGGGGAACGAATCAACCCCACAGGAAAACCAAAATTAAAAGATGCATTAAAACAGAGGAATTTAAACTATATATTAAATGAAGGAATCCGTCAAAGTGAGCAGGGGGTTCATATTCTGGATGTAAATGTGGGGCTTCCTGAAATTGACGAAGGAGAAATGATGGAGCGGTGCGTGATCCAGCTTCAGGCAGTATCTGATTTGCCCTTGCAGATTGATACGGGGGATCCTCTTGCATTGGAACGAGGAGCAAGGTACTATAACGGAAAACCTCTGATTAATTCAGTCAACGGAAAACAATCCAGTATGGAAACGGTGTTTCCCGTAGTGAAAAAATACGGGGGAGCCGTGATCGCACTTACCATGGATGAATCAGGGATTCCCGATACGGCACAGGGCAGATATGAAATTGCCAAAAAAATTGTAGAGTGTGCCAAACAGTGGGGGATTGACCGAAAGGATATTATTGTGGACCCTCTGGCACTGACCATTTCTTCCAACCCTGACGGTGCAAGAGTCACGCTGGAATCGGTGAAACTGATTAGAGAAGGACTGGGGGTTGCCACAAGCCTTGGAGTTTCCAATATTTCTTTTGGTTTGCCCGAACGGGAAACGGTGAACACTGCCTTTTTCATTATGGCGTTAGAGCAGGGACTCAGCTGTGCCATTATGAATCCTTTTTCGGAAGGGATGATGGGAGCCTATTATGCATTCCGTGCTTTGCGTGAAATGGATATGGGATGTGTGGATTACATTGCCTCCCGTACCAAAGAGAAAACGAATACGGATACATCAAACAATTTGGAAGGTTCGGTGTTAAAGGGCTTATCCAAGCAGGCACGGGAGCAAGCGAAGGAACTATTGCAAACCGAACAACCTCTTACCATTATCAATGAGCAGATTATTCCCGCACTTAACAAAATCGGGGAAGAATTTGAGCAGAAAAAGGCATTTCTGCCCCAGCTTCTTATGAGTGCCGAGGCGGCATCTGCAGCTTTTGAGGTCATCAAAGAGGCAATGCCCAAAAACCAAGCCGACCAAAGCCGTCAGGTGGTTTTGGCAACGGTACAGGGAGATATTCATGATATTGGGAAAAATATTGTAAAGGTACTTCTGGAAAGCTTTGGTTTTTATGTGATCGATTTAGGGAGAGATGTTCCTCCCGAAACGGTTCTGAATGCAGTGCAAAATTCCGGTTGCCGTCTGGTGGGATTGAGTGCGTTGATGACCACCACCGTACCTTCTATGGAACAAACCATCCGTTTATTAAAGGAACAGATTCCTGATATTAAAATAATGGTAGGAGGCGCTGTGCTGACTCAGGACTATGCAGATATGATTGGTGCTGACTTTTACGGTGCAGATGCCATGTCCTCTGTCCGTTATGCGGAGGAATTTTATAAAGAAGATTAAAGGTAGGAGACTATTATGAAAGTAACATTTATCGGCGCTGCTCACGAGGTAACAGGTTCTTGTACATTACTTGAGGCGAACGGGAAACATATTTTAATTGATTGCGGCATGGAGCAGGGTGGTGATACATACGAAAATTGTGAATTGCCGATATTACCCTCCGATATTGATGCGATATGCCTGACGCATGCTCATATCGACCATTCGGGAATGATACCTGCTATGGTCGCAAAAGGCTACTCAGGTCCCGTGTACTGCACAGAAGCAACACACAGAC
>JAZNYR010000157.1:0-2950 GCA_045594525.1 Clostridia bacterium
ATGGCTACGATCCGACTTAAATCATGTCTGCGAAGTCCGCAAGTGGTGATATGACGAGTGTTTTCCCGGAGTTTTTCAAAATCCACATCCCAAATCCAGGAAACATCCGTTCCGTCCTGAATATAATCGTTGATGGAAAGAATCACATCCTTTTGGGAAGTGTCCAGTGCAACGGTGGAAATTCCCTGATTAAAGCCTGCAGGGTTTTTTCCCATGTTCAGCACAACCTTTTTTTGAGGGAAGGAAAACTCCTCCATTCGTCCAATCTGAGGGCGGTAGGTTGCCAAAATGTCACTGATATCATCCGTAGGCAATCCGCATTGGTCAATCACAGCATAAGCTGCCAGCACATTGTAAATATTATAAAGTCCTCTGTAATTGAAGGTGATAGGCTTTTGGTTGACACAAAAAGACAGTCCCTTGTTGAAGGAAATTTGGTCAGCACCATAATTGGTTTGGGGACGCTCAAAATCACATTCGGGGCAATGATATTGTCCCAACTGGCTGTAATGATAATATTCATAAGAAAGCTCTGCACCGCAAATAGGACAAAAACGGCTTTCTTTGATTTCATTTAACGAAATATTCAGATTTTGCTCAATGCCGTAAAATACCGCCTTTAAGGAGTGGCGTTTGGCAAATTGGGTACAAAGAGGGTCGTCTGCATTTAATACCAGTGTGGTTTTGGAAAGCTTATTGATGGCGTTATCCAGCATCCCGATTGTTAAATCAATTTCTCCGTACCGATCCAACTGATCACGGAACAGATTGTTAATAATCAGAAAATCCGGCTCAAAATAGCAAAACAGCTTTTGAGCATAACCTTCGTCCACTTCCAGACAAGCATAATCTGCGTCAAGCTTTCCAAGCCAATTTGTTTCACGGATAAAGGCGACAATTGCCCCTTCTGTCATATTCGCACCCAAGCGGTTGCATACCACTTTGTTTCCTTTGTCGGTCAAAAGTTTATCCATTACATTATTTGTGGTGGTTTTTCCGTTGGTACCGCATACCACAATGATTTTTTCTCTGACCTGACGGGACAGATCGGTTAAAAACTTCGGATACACCCGAACGATTACCTTTCCTGCCAGATTGGTGCCGTTGTGACCCACCAATTTACAGAAGAAAATGGTAATTTTGGTAAACCATACACAGAAAAGCCGTAATAAAAATCTCATGAAAACATCTCCAAAAAAGTTTTTAAAATTAGAATAAAAATCCGAAAGAAGGGAATCTTATGTTATGGACCTCACAAAATATTGAGACCCCCTTTATTTCACTTTGCGGCGGAAGTTTTTCTTCTGCCGCACTTTTTTATTCAATGATTCCTTTTGTTCGTTTTGCAAATTGCTCATATCTGTCTTTAAAATCATCAAAACAGCCTGTGCCGAACTGGTTGCATAACACTTCTGTCAAAGCAGTCGCTGCCACACATTCTGCCACAATGGAGCCTGCAGGCACTGCACAGGTATCGCTTCGTTCTACAGCGGCGGTCAGAGGCTCACCTGTCAAAAGATCAGCGGTTTTTAAAGGCTGATACAGGGTAGGGATGGGTTTTAACGCAACCTGAATCACAATATCCTGACCGTTACTCATGCCACCCTCAATTCCGCCTGCACGATTGGTTTTTTTGGTAAACCCTTCTAATTTTTGATAAAAAATTTCATCATGGACTTGAGAACCGGGTACCATTGCCGCGTCAAATCCCATTCCGAAGGAAACACCCTTTACGGATTGGATGCTCATGAGGGCGTAAGACAACTTTGCATCCAGCTTTTCATCCCATTGGATGAAACTTCCGATACCGGGGCAAACATTTCGGATGACCACCTGAACCACACCGCCTAAAGAATCTCCCGATTCTTTTGCTTTATCAATGACTTCCATCATTTTCTCGGCGGCTTTTTCATCCCCGCAACGGACGGGAGAATGGTTGATTTTTTCAGTAAAATCAGATGTCGAATAATCCGTTTCGGCACAAACGCCGCCCAATGCGATTACATGAGAAAGGAGGGTGATACCCAATCCCTTTAACAGTTGCATACAAAATGCACCTACGGCAACCCGTGCTGCTGTTTCTCTTGCACTGGCCCGCTCCAACACATTTCTGATATCCGAATGCCCGTACTTTAATGCGCCGTATAAGTCTGCATGACCCGGGCGTGGCTTGGTGACTTCCCGACCCGGTTTGATTTCTTCCGGATTGGTATAACATTCCCAATTTTCATAATCTTTATTTTTGATCCACATAGTAACAGGACCGCCGGTGGTAAAACCACCTCGTACACCGGATAAAAATTCCACCCGATCTGTTTCAATCTTCATTCTGTCACCCCGACCGTAGCCGGTTTGACGAAGTGCCATATAATGATTGATTTCCTGTAGATGAATCGGAATCAGAGAGGGAAGACCGTCGATGACTGCGGTCAATCCCTTGCCGTGAGATTCTCCTGTGGTTAAATATCTCATGGAGTTCACATCCTTTTTGTGATCTATCTTTATTATTATAGCATAAAAATCCCCTTTTTGCAATTCTTTTACAAGGAAAAATGAAAATTTATAAAAAAACTCTTGACAAACGGTGAAAAATGGAGTATAATTGCTTTAGTTAAGTAAAGCAATAAAGTGAGGAGAAGAAATATGCTAAGCAGAAGACTCCATACTCCGGAGGGAACTTCCGATCTGCTTCAAAGAGAAGCCTATCGGATTCGTAAAGTGCGAAATGATGTGATGCAGGTGTTTTCCGGATACGGATATACCGAGGTAACCACTCCGGAAATAGAATATTACGATGTGTTTGAAGGGGGTCAGGGATTGCTGACCCAGGAAAAGATGATTAAGTTTTTTGATCGGGAAGGAAGAATTCTGGTTCTCCGCCCCGATTTGACCACACCCCTTGCAAGGCTGACTGCTACAAAACTAAACGGTGACATTCACAAGCTTTGTT
>JAZNYR010000158.1:0-2422 GCA_045594525.1 Clostridia bacterium
TCAGTCACAGTATCAGTCACACTATCGGTCATAATTTTTTCTGTTTCAAATCATTACCATATATTAGCATACACCTCAAAATTTTCAAATACAAAGTCTCCGGATATCGAAAGATCAAAGGGGGTTGCAGAATTTGCTTTAATTGAATTGACAAAGGTTGATCTTCCGCCAACCATTTTTCCTGCGTTGTCTCTGAAAATGGCAGTTACGATTCCGCTGTCTAAATCATAATCGTTATCATTTTGAATTTCACCGACAATATGATCGTTTCTGAAAGATGCATTTTTTATCGTCAGGGGAATGTATTTTGGATGAGTCAGCATGGATGCTTTTTTGACATTATATTCTTTCACAGCCAACATCTCAATATCAACAGAGGCCGGTTGTTCATCAACATCAAAAGCCTGGGACGCATAGACAAAATCCTGTTTTGGGTAAATAATAGAAAGAGTTTGATCCCCAGATGCAATCGGGGCTCCCGACTCGTCCCTTGCGGTTATGCGAAAAGCCGGAAATTCAATCGCTAAATCCTCGTTGGGATTATGTAAAATGACAGAATAATAAACATATTTATTATGAACCATAGAATATCCATATTCTTTCACTTCAATAGGTAATGGCTCTGCATTATTCTTTTGAATTGATTCCGCCAGTGGATTCTGTGCCGGTTCATTGTTTGTCTGCACTCCTCCGCAGGCGGTCAGTGACAGTGCCAGCAAAAGAGCAATTACAGTTACTGCTGTTTTTTTCATTAAAAATTCCTCCGTTTCTTTTTTTGCGTTTTTCACTTGCGGTACAACTAACAATTCCCCCTCCGTTCTTCCCCGTATTTGCAAATAAAAAATGCGCCAACCGAAGCTGACGCATAAAAACGCAAACTCCAATTGTCGCCAAACAATTTGAACAGAATGGGTATAAATCCTTATTACCCTACCATCGCGGAATTTGCATTTTTAACAAAATACACGATAGTAAGGTAACCTTAAAAAGAGTACCATATTCCTAAAAAAGATATACCCCTATTTTTCTTATTCAAATTATTTGGCACTCTTATTATACCACATTTTTTCGACAATATCAACAATTTTTTAAAACAATTAATTTATATAGAAAATAAGAACAAAATGGATTCAGGGTGATTTCGTTAATTTTTTCAATTTTCGGTTGAATTATAGGAAATTTTGTGCTATACTATAAGGAAAGGAGAGAGAAGTTTTTATGAAAGAGTGGCACTATCGGCAGTATAACGAAAAACGGGCAAAGGAGTTTGCCCAAGAAGAAAGCATTGACGAAGTGTTTGCCGCGCTGCTGACCCAGCGGGGGTTGGACCGACATGATGCGGTAAAGGAATTTGTCCGTCCCAACATGACCCACTTGCACGACCCCTTTTTATTGCCTGATATGAAAGAGGCAGTAGAACGGATTCTGCTGGCAAAGGCGCAAAACGAACAGGTAACCGTGTTCGGCGATTATGATGCAGACGGGCTGACTTCCACAGCGGTAGTGTACACTTGCCTCAAATCCATGGGAATGAAGGCAGATTGCTATATCCCCCATCGGTTAAACGAGGGATACGGCTTAAATCGGGAAGCCCTGGAAGAAATCAAAAACCGCGGAACAACCCTTGTGGTAACGGTGGATTTGGGCGTTACGGCACTGGAAGAAACGAAAATAGAAGGCTTGGATTTTGTCATTACCGACCATCATCAGCCTATGGACGAGTTACCCCGTGTTTGTGCGGTGGTGGACCCCAAACGGGAGGATTGTAAGTCCCCCTTTCGGGAATTGGCGGGAGTGGGCGTTGCCTTTAAGCTGGTGTGGGCTCTCCAATACGAAAAACCTTTAGAAGAAATTTTACGAGAATATATTGATTTGGTGTGTCTTGGCACCATTGCAGACATTGTTCCCTTACGGGGAGAAAACAGATTTTTTGCAAAAAACGGATTAAAATATATTGAACATACCAAACGGCCCGGCCTTTCTGCCCTGGTAGAAAAAAGCGGTTACAAAACTGTGGATTCCACAGCGGTTGGCTTTGGATTAGCTCCCCGAATCAACGCAGCAGGGCGAATGGGAAATACGAAACTTGCATTAGAACTTTTGTTGACAGAAGACCCTCGAAGAGGAGAACAGCTGGCAGAAGAGCTTTGCAAACTGAATCTTCTCCGTCAACAAACGGAGCAGGAGATTTTTGAACAGGCAGAAAAGAAGATTCGCTCCTCTGTCACATCCCCCTATGTCTATGTGATTTCAGGCGAAGGCTGGCATCAGGGCGTGATTGGGATTGTGGCATCAAAGCTTATGAATCGGTATGACAAACCCGTGGTGCTGTTAAGCATTGAAGACGGAATTGCCCACGGCTCTGCCAGAAGTGTGGAAGGGTTTCCTATATTTGACGCGTTATACGAATGTGAGCACTATC
>JAZNYR010000159.1:0-13947 GCA_045594525.1 Clostridia bacterium
AGATTCCGGCTTGAGAGGCCGTGGCGGTGCCGGCTTCCCTACAGGGATGAAATGGCAGTTTGCTGCAAATTCTGTCAATGATAAAAAGTATGTTTGCTGTAATGCAGACGAAGGTGACCCCGGTGCATTCATGGACAGAAGTGTGCTGGAAGGGGATCCTCACAGCGTAATCGAAGCAATGGCCATTGCTGCTTATGCAATCGGTTCTGACGAAGGTTATATCTATATCCGTGCAGAATATCCCATTGCGGTAAACAGATTGAAAATTGCAATCGCTCAAGCAGAAGAATACGGCGTACTGGGTGACAATATTTTGGGAACCGACTTTTCCTTCCATCTGGGAATCCGTCTGGGCGCCGGTGCATTTGTATGCGGGGAAGAAACGGCTCTTATGACCTCCATTGAAGGAAAGCGCGGAGAACCCCGTCCCCGTCCTCCATTCCCTGCTGTAAAGGGTTTGTGGGAAAAACCTACTCTGCTTAACAATGTAGAAACCTATGCAAATATTTGCCAGATTATCTTAAACGGCCCCGAATGGTACACCTCCATGGGTACCGAAAAGAGTAAGGGGACCAAGGTATTCGCTCTGGGCGGAAAGATTCATAATACAGGTTTGGTTGAAATTCCTATGGGAACCACCATGCGCGAAATCGTTGAAGAAATCGGCGGCGGTATTCCCGGCGGAAAGAAGTTTAAAGCCGCACAAACAGGTGGTCCTTCAGGCGGATGTATTCCTGCATCCTTGATTGACACCCCCATTGATTACGATTCCTTAATCAGCATCGGTTCCATGATGGGTAGCGGTGGTCTGATTGTCATGGACGAAGATAACTGTATGGTTGACATTGCAAAATTCTTCTTAGAATTCACCGTAGATGAATCCTGCGGTAAGTGTACACCCTGCCGTATCGGTACCAAGAGAATGTATGAAATCCTGGAAAAGATTACGGAAGGCAAGGGCACTTTAGAAGATTTGGATAAATTAGAAGAACTTGCTTATGCCATCAAGACCTCTGCAATGTGCGGTCTGGGTCAGACAGCACCCAATCCCGTACTCAGCACACTGCGGTATTTCAGAGATGAATATGTGGCTCATGTTGTGGACAAGAAGTGTCCTGCAGGAATCTGTAAAGCATTGTTGTCCTACACCATTGATCCTGAAAAATGTAAGGGTTGTAGCTTGTGTGCAAGAAATTGTCCTGTGGATGCGATTTCCGGTGAAATCAAGAGCCCTTATACCATTGATACGAATAAATGTATTAAGTGCGGCGTTTGTATGAGCAAGTGTAAGTTTAACGCTATTTCCAAACAGTAAGGAGGAGAATGAATCATGGTGAATCTTACAATTAACGGGATTAGCGTCAGCGTTCCCGAAGGCAGCACCATTTTAGAAGCTGCCAAATATGCCAATGTAGATATCCCCACCCTGTGTTATCTGAAGGATGCCAATAAAATCGGTGCCTGTCGGATTTGTGTGGTGGAAGTAAAGGGTGCCCGTGGTTTGGCGGCGGCTTGCGTATATCCCGTCAGCGAAGGAATGGAAGTTCTGACCAATACTCCGAAAGTTCGGGAAGCAAGAAAAATTACTTTAGAGCTGATTTTGTCCAACCACGAAAAGAAGTGCTTAAGCTGTGTGAGAAACCAAAACTGCGAACTTCAGGCTTTGGCTGAAGAGTTTGGTGTTGATGCAGAACGGTTTGAAGGAAAGAACATTCATTACGAAAAGGATGATAAATCCGCTTCTATCGTTCGTGATTCCAACAAGTGCGTATTGTGCCGCCGCTGTGTCGGTGTTTGTAAAAATGTGCAGACTGTTGGTGCTATTGATGCCATCGAAAGAGGATTTTCCACTCACATTTCTCCTGCCTTTGAAAAGTCTTTGGCGGATGTAAACTGTGTCAACTGCGGTCAGTGTATTACTGCCTGCCCCGTAGGTGCATTAACTGAAAAAGACAGCATCGCTCAGGTTTGGGATGCGTTGGCTGATGAAGACAAATATGTAGTAGTTCAGCCTGCTCCTGCTGTTCGTGTGGGTCTGGGCGAAGAATTCGGGTTGCCTGTCGGAACCCGCGTAACAGGGAAAATGGTTGCGGCTTTGAAGCGTTTGGGCTTTGATAAAGTATTTGATACCAATACCGCAGCAGATGTGACCATTATGGAAGAAGGAACGGAACTTCTGCATCGGTTGGAAAAGGGAGAAAATCTGCCCTTGATTACCTCCTGTAGCCCCGGATGGGTAAAATTCTGCGAACACAATTATCCCGAATTTTTGGATAATCTGTCTTCCTGTAAATCTCCTCACGAAATGTACGGTGCGATTATCAAATCCTACTATGCAGAAAAAGCAGGCATCGACCATGAAAAGATTTATGTGGTTTCTGTAATGCCTTGTACTGCAAAGAAATTTGAAGCACAAAGAGAGGAACTGACAAACGGCAAGTTGCAGGATGTAGATGCCGTTCTGACCGTTCGCGAATTGGCGAAGATGATTCGTACAGCAGGTTTGGATTTTGTCAATCTCCCTGATGAAGTATTTGACAATCCCTTTGGGGATGAAGCGACCGGTGCCGGTGCCATCTTTGGTGCTACGGGCGGTGTTATGGAAGCAGCTCTGCGTACCGTTGCTGATATTCTCACAGGAAAAGACAATTCTGAAATCGAATACGAAGCAGTCAGAGGCGTTGAAGGCGTGAAGATTGCTACCGTAGAAGTTGGCGGTAAGAAGTTAAGAGCAGCAGTTGCTCACGGTCTGGGCAATGCAAGAAAACTGCTCGACAGTGTCAAGAGCGGCGAACAACAGCTTGACTTTATCGAAATTATGGCTTGCCCCGGCGGATGTGTCAACGGCGGCGGTCAACCCATTGTAAGTGCAAAATATAAGCTGACTCACGATGTAAGAGCAGAAAGAGCCGCTGCCATTTACGAAGAAGACAGATCCATGCCTCTGCGTAAATCTCACCAGAATCCTTATGTACAGAAAATGTATGAAGAATATTTCGGTGAACCTTGCGGTCATAAGTCTCATGAACTGCTTCATACCACTTATGTAAAGCGGGATAAGTTCTAATGAACAAACAAAAAGCCGTGATGCAATCAGCATCACGGCTTTTTTAACCCATTTTTCGCGGATACGGCTTTTTCTCGTCTGTTAATTCTGCAAGATAATCCATACTGGTATCCAATGCCAATGCAATCTTTCTGCACTGTTCAAAGGTGAAATACCGCTTTCCGTTTTCAATTTTTGAATAATCGCTTTGGTCAATTCCTGTCAGCATTTGCATTTTTATTTGTGTAAATCCTTTTTCTTTTCGTAAATCGGATAATCTGCTCATAATTCTTCACCTCATATAAATTATGTCATATTGACCTATTGACAATAGGGTTAAATTGACCTAAAATATAATATGAGGTGATTTTTTTGAAACATACATGTTGTTTTTGTGGTCATGCAGAAATAGAAACAATCTCTTTGTCAGTATTGGAAAGGACAGTATTAGAATTAATAGAACAAAAAGGGATTAATCAATTCTATTCAGGACATAAAGGTCAATTTGACTTGCTTTGTGAAAAGGTGATATTGGGGTTGAAAAAGAATAATCCCCAGATTCGTTTATGCTGGGTAATTCCATATCGCACAAAAGAATTAGATGATGCATTTATCTGTTCAAGGTTTGATGAAATAATTTTTCCTGAATTACAAAAGTTCAGAAAATATGCAATTTTAGAAAGAAATCGGTGGATGGTAGATCATTCGTTATATATGATTTCTTTTATTCATAAACCGAGCCGAGCAAAAGATATGCTTGATTATGCAAAGAAAAAAGGGAAAATCATTTATGAAATTCCCCTATGATTTCCCATTAATTTCCTGATTTGGAAGAAAAATAAATGTCTGTAATATGATAGAAACATTACAATTTGATTACATTTGTAAAACCACTTGACATAGAAGATATAGTGTGGTAAACTTGTAATGCACACAAGATATTGTGCATGGGAAAATGATAAGAAAGAGGTCGGAAAGGATGTTTCAAACCATTGTAAAGAGGGACGGTCGCGAGGTTCCCTATGATATCGCGAAAATAGAAAAAGCCATTGATAAGGCAATGCAAGCCTGCGGGCGTAACAACCCCCAGGAAAGCAGACGGATTGCGGAGCTGGTAGAACAAAAGCTGCAAGCACAATTTACGGGGGCAACACCCGGGATTGAAAATATTCAGGATACTGTGGAAACCGTTTTAATGGAAAACGGTTATGCTTTTGTGTCTAAAAAATACATTTTATATCGTGCAGAAAGAAGCCGCAACCGTGAAATGAATACCAAGTTGATGCGGGTGTATGACGAAATTACTTTTTCTGATGCAAAGGCCAGCGATATGAAGCGTGACAATGCCAATATCGACGGAGATACCGCAATGGGAACTATGTTAAAATACGGTTCCGAAGGGGCGAAGGATTATTATGAAAAGTGCATTCTTCCTCCCGAACAGAGCAAGGCACACCGAGAAGGGGACATCCATATTCACGACTTTGATTTTTATACATTAACCACCACTTGCTGTCAGATTGATATTTCCAAGCTGTTTGAGGGCGGTTTTTCCACCGGTCACGGTTATCTTCGTGAACCCAACGATATTCGCAGTTATGCAGCCTTGGCTTGTATTGCAATTCAGTCCAACCAGAATGACCAGCACGGGGGTCAGAGTATTCCCAATTTTGATTATGGTCTGGCAAAGGGCGTAGAAAAAACCTATAAAAAGCTGTATGCAGCAAATTTTGTTAAGGGAGCAGAGCTTCTTTCCGATGTGAAAAAGACAGAGGAAGAATGGAAGGAACTGGTGAAGGGCATCGAAGCCGAAACCGGACTTTATCCTCGTCTGAGCATGGAAGATTTTAAATATCAGAAAAAAGAACAGGAAGTGTTTGAACCAATTTTAGGAAAAGAGATTCTGAAAAAGGTTCATGCTTTTGCAGAAAAGAGCGCACTGGAAGAAACGGACAAAGCTACCTATCAGGCAATGGAAGCATTGGTTCACAATTTGAATACCATGCATAGCCGTGCCGGTGCTCAAACACCTTTCTCTTCCATTAACTATGGTACCGACACTTCTCCCGAAGGCAGAATGATTATTAAAAATGTTCTTCTGGCAACAGAAGCGGGATTGGGATTTGGCGAAACTGCCATTTTCCCCATTCATATTTTCAAGGTAAAAGAGGGCGTGAACTACAATCCGGAAGACCCGAACTACGATTTGTTCCGTCTGGCTTGTCAGGTCAGTGCAAAACGGTTGTTCCCTAACTTCTCGTTTATTGATGCACCCTATAACCTGCAATATTACAAGCCCGGTCACCCGGAAACCGAAATTTCCTACATGGGCTGCAGAACCCGTGTAATCGGTAATGTTCATGATCCTTCCAATGAAATCACTTTCGGTCGCGGAAACTTGAGTTTCACTTCCATTAACTTGCCCAGAATTGCCATTAAGAGCAATCGCAGTTTGGAATGGTTCTTTGAAGAACTGGAACGGAAGATGGATCTGGTAACCAAGCAGTTGATGGATCGTTATCAGATTGTTGCCAAAAAGAAAATGCACAACTTCCCCTTCCTGATGGGACAAGGTGTATGGATTAATTCTGACAAGTTATCTCCCGATGAAGAAATCGGTGAAATCTTAAAGCATGGTACGCTGTCTGTAGGCTTTATCGGTCTGGCAGAAGCGTTGGTAGCATTGACAGGAAAGCACCATGGCGAATCAGAAGAATCCCGTATTTTGGGATTGGAAATCATCGGATTTATGCGTGATTATTTAGACCGTTTGGGAGAAGAAAAACAGATGAACTTCTCTCTCCTTGCAACTCCCGCGGAAGGCTTGTCCGGCAGATTTATCCGTATGGACAGAAGAAAATTCGGTGAAATCCCTGGCGTTACAGACCGCGAGTATTACACCAACAGCTTCCATGTGCCTGTATATCACCCCATTAGTGCATACGATAAGATCAATATTGAAGCACCCTACCATGCATTAACCAATGCAGGTCATATCACTTATGTTGAGTTGGACGGCAATACCGCCAACAATCTGGAAGCCTTTGAAAAGGTTGTCCGCACCATGAAGGAAGCAGGTGTTGGTTATGGTTCTATCAACCACCCTGTGGACAGTGACCCGGTTTGTGGTTACAGAGGTGTGATTGATGACGAATGTCCCAAATGCGGACGGAAAGAGGGAGATGTTCCCTTCAACAGAATTCGTCGTATTACCGGCTATCTGGTAGGAACCTTGGATCGGTTTAACGATGCAAAACGCGCAGAGGAAGCCGATCGGGTGAAGCACCATGTGTGAGAGTAAAATCCGTGTGGCAGGGTCGGTGAATGATTCTATCACCGACGGCCCTGGATTGCGATATACCCTATTTGTGCAGGGATGCCCCCACCATTGTCCTGGTTGTCACAATCCTCAGACCCACCCTTTTGAGGGGGGGTCTTTGCGTGAGGCCAAGGAAATCGGAGAGGAAATCCTAAAAAATCCCATGCTTTCGGGACTGACTTTAAGCGGTGGCGAACCCATTTGTCAGGCAGAAGCCTTACTTCCTCTTTGCCGTATGGTAAAGGAAGGTGGTTTGGATATTGCAATTTATTCAGGATACACCTTTGAACAGCTCATGGCAATGGAAGACAATGCGGTAAAAGAATTGCTGTCCCTTTGCGATGTGTTGATTGACGGACCTTTTATATTGGAGCAAAGGAGCCTTGCACTTTTGTTCCGTGGTTCCAAAAATCAGCGGATTTTAAATCTTCCCGCATCTTTGAAAGAAGGAAAAGCGGTGGAGGAAACCTCCCCTCGTTGGATGGGGCAGTAATTTAGGAGGAAATATGCCGTTAAAAATTGAGGTAGGAGATACTCTGGAACTGAAGAAAAAGCACCCCTGTGGAAGTGTGGAGTGGGAAACTCTGCGAATTGGTGCAGATTTTAAAATAAAATGCAAAGGCTGTAATTGTGAAATTATGCTTCCGAGGGTGAAACTGGAAAAAAGCGTGAAAAAAATTAACGGGGAGAATGTAAAATAATTTCCCTGTACTAAAGGATAGGCTTTTGATTCGTCTAGCCTCCACCCCCTCCTCGGTCAGTCGCCTAAGCGATTCCGCAGCTCAAAAAACAGAAAATAAAAACCAATTTTCTTGGTTTTTTAAGCGTACTCATTGCTTAGCCTCCTTGTTCCGGGGGATAGGCTTTTGTTAACAGCAAAAAGACAGTCTTTGGGGATGACTGTCTTTTTCGCTATTTTATGAGGGGAAAACGAAAGCCAATCTAAGATCGGCTTTATCGCCAAGTATGTTGGGGGACATATTTGGCTTCTATACCCTTAGGTACAAGCCCATTATAAAATAGAAATATGACCGCTTTATGAACAGAAAATGAACTTTTCATAAAACAAAATTTCGTACATGAAAAGAGCCATAGCAAAGGATTTTTTGCTATAGCTCTTCTTCTTGCTTTATAATACAGTATATCCCTGATCTTCTATGGTTTTTTTTAGAATGTCATCAGGCATGTCTTGATTTAAGGTAACGATAGCGGTTCCTTTCTCGTGGCTGACTTCTGCCGCTTCTACTTGAGGCAGGTCTTCTAATACTTTTTTCACTCTTGCCTCACAGTGAGGGCACATCATTCCTTCAATTTTGATTGTTTTTTCCATACTCTTTTTCTCCTTCTCTTGGGTTCTTTTTTTATCCTTTTTTGTATCCCGAATGGAAATAAAATTCAGCCGAAGCGCATTGAATACAACAAAGATACTGGAAATACTCATGGCGGCAGCGCCAAACATGGGATTTAATTTCCAGCCAAATAGGGGAATCCATACCCCTGCTGCCAAGGGGATACCGAGTACATTATAGAAAAATGCCCAAAACAGATTTTGATGAATATTTTTTAACACTGCCCGACTTAAGCGGATTGCTCCGGACACATCTGACAGCTTGCTTTTCATTAGCACCACATCTGCTGAATCAATGGCAATATCCGTTCCCGCACCGATGGCAATGCCGATATCTGCACGGGTCAGGGCGGGAGCATCGTTAATGCCGTCGCCTACCATAGCGGTTTTGCCCTGTTGCATGAACTGTTGAATGACAGTTTCTTTTCCATCGGGAAGAACGCCTGCAATGACCTCATCAACGCCCACTTGTTTTCCAATGGAGTCTGCAGTTTTTTGATTGTCACCCGTCAGCATGACCACGCGGATTCCCATATTTTGCAGTTCCTTGATTGCGGTGGGGCTGTCTTCTTTGATTACATCAGCTACCGCAATCATACCCAATAAAGTTTTGTTTTTTGCAAAAAACAAGGGGGTTTTTCCCATATCTGCAAGTTGTTCGGCTTTTTGCAAAAGGTCGGGGGTGAGTGTAGCGTAATTGCTGATAAAAGCCTGATTGCCTCCTGCCAACAAATCCTGTCCCATTTTTGCGGTTAAGCCGTTTCCGGGAGAAATTTGAAATTCGGTTACTTCCGGAGGAGTCATTCCGTCGCCTTTTTGAATAATGGCTTTTGCAAGGGGATGTTCGCTTTTTTGTTCTAAAGCAAGAGCTGTTTCAAATAACAGTTCTTCTGTTATCGAAGGGACGGGAATCATATCCGTCACTTGGGGTTTTCCCCGGGTGATTGTTCCTGTTTTATCCAGTACCACAATCTTTGTTTTCCCTGTTTCTTCCAAAGAAACAGCGGTTTTGAATAAGATGCCGTTTTTGGCACCCATGCCATTTCCTACCATAATGGCAACCGGAGTGGCAAGACCCAATGCACAGGGACAACTGATCACTAAAACGGAGATTCCCCGCGCTAATGCAAATCCAATTGATTCCCCCGCTAACAGCCATGCAATCGTGGAAATCACGGCAATGATAATGACGATTGGTACAAAAACACCTGACACCTTATCCGCAATTTTTGCAATGGGCGCTTTTGTTGCAGAGGCATCTGTCACCATGCGAATAATTTGGGAAAGAGTAGTGTCTTCTCCTACCTTGGCGGCTTCGCATTTTAAAAAGCCTGATTGGTTGATTGTTCCAGCAGAAACGGTATCACCTACCTCTTTATCTGCAGGGATACTTTCTCCCGTCAGAGCGCTTTCGTCAACAGCACTCATTCCTTCCAGTACCACACCGTCCACAGGAATCTTTTCCCCCGGACGGACCACAAAAACCGACCCTTTCTTGACTTGTTCCACAGGGACGAGAACTTCTTTTCCGTCCATCACAACGGTTGCTTGAAGGGGAGCAAGCTCCATCAAGCCTTTAATGGCGTTGGTGGTTTTTCCTTTGGAACGGGACTCCAGCATTTTTCCTACCGTAATCAACACCAAAATCATAGCGGCGGATTCAAAATACAATTCGTGGAGATAGTGCATTGAAGAGGAAGAATCCTCCGTCATGGCAAATAAGCATGCGGTACTGTATAGGAAAGAGGCTCCTGAACCCAAGGCAACCAAAGTGTCCATATTGGGTGCTTTGTGCATCAGACCCTTCCATCCGCTGATGAAAAATTTTTGATTGATCATCATAATGAGAGCAGACAAAAGCAGTTGCCAAAGTCCGATTGCCACAGGGTTGTTTGCAATCCCCTCAGGAAGATACCAGTCCCACATGGTGTGTCCCATAGAAAGATACATCAAAGGAATTAACAACAGAACAGACAGAATCAGACGGAGCCAAATTGTTTTTTCTTCCGAATCGGTTGTTCGCTTTTTTTGTTCTGTTCCTTGTTTAAAAGCGCCGTATCCTGCCTGTTCCACGGCAGAAATAATGGCTTGTTCAGAGGCTGTTCCTTCTGTTACCATAGAGTTGGTCAGTAAATTGACAGAACAGGAGGTCACGCCCTCTACCTGTGATACCGCTTGTTCCACTCTTGCACTGCAAGCCGCACAGCTCATACCGGTTACCGTATATTGTTCCATTTCTTCACCTTCTTTTATTTCATTAATTTTTGCAGTGTGACAACCAGTTCGTCTACCGTTTCGTCTTTTCCTTCCCGAATGTCCTTTGCCACACAGGTTTTGATGTGATTAGAAAGGAGTTCTTTGTTAAATGCATTCAGTGCCGCATTGACTGCCGCCACCTGAATTAAAATATCGGTGCAGTAAATATCCTTTTCCACCATGCCCCGAATACCCCGAATCTGTCCTTCTATTCGGTTTAACCTGTTGATTAACTTTTTATACTCTTGTTCGGTTCGTTTCTTGTATTTACAACATTCCATTCATCCACCTCCCTATATTTATTATATACCCCGTGGGGGTATTTGTCAAGAAAAAAGATACAGTGCACCGAAATGGAACACTGTATCTTTTATCAATCCTCAATGTGATGAGATGTTTCATATAGTTCAGCCATTAGCTTAATTCCAAATCGAATACCGCTGATAAAATTAATCATTGACATTTTGCAGGTAATCAGATTTTCGTTGTCAATAATGGTAAGTAATTGCTTTTGCAGATTATGTGTCAGCCAGTTTTTTAAGTTTCCTTCTGTGGTTTTAATGTTCAATATTTCATTCATGCAATGAATTTTTGGATTTTTTTCTCCGTACTCAAAGTACAACTCTTGTAACAAATCTTTCATTAAATTCAACCCTTTCTTAATTTGCACTTATTTAGGTGCATATTTATTATAACATTGATGTATAATATTGTCAATAGCTTGTTCTAATTTAGGTGCAAAAGGTGATAAAATGAATCAGAAGATTGAAAAAGAGATTGGTCGTCATATTAAAGAAATAAGAGAAAGTTTGGGAATGACACAAGATACACTGTCGGTAAAATTGCAGTTAAAGGGGTGCGACATTACCAGAAGTGCAGTAGCGAAAATAGAGGTGGGACAAAGACATTTGTATCCCGATGAGGTGATGTTGATAAAGGAAATTTTGAATACAGATTTTGATACCATTTTTTACGGAAAAGGGAAATGAAAAAGGATGCGGATTGAGAAACATTCCGCATCCTTTTCTATTTTATTCTGAAATCGTTACTTCTTTTTTGGTAATCAGATAGACAAAGAAAAATCCTGCCACAGCCATCAGCAGGCTGACAGCAATCGTAAAAAGATTGGCTGAAACGCCAACAGGAAACAGTTCGGGAACGGAGCCGAATAAGAAACCCAGCACCACCAGATAAGTAAACTGAGGAGCTTTTGTCATGGCTTTTTCCATCACCTTTGCGGTCAGTAAAATTCCTAATACCACACCGATACCCAGAGGAAGAACAGACAGGATATCTAAATTTCCTACCGCCTCCGTTACTGTTTCATACAAGCCCAACATATAAAGCATGTGGGATACGCTGATACCGGGCAACACCAAGGCTGCCGCAACAATAATCCCCCCTGCTAACTGAAGCAAAATTCCTAAAAATCCGGCTTTCGATACAAACAATCCCTTTGGAATCATGGCAATTAAGGAAACCAGTAAAATTCCCAAAAGTAAATAGACCACGATTTTCCATGAAAATTTGGTCACTTTAGCCGCACGGAAAATCATAGGAATCCCGCCTGCCACACAGCCAATAAAGAAAAAGTGCATGGGGAAGGGAAATTGGGTGAGCAGATAAGGGACTGCTTTGGAAAACAACACCAGACCTGCCGCGGCACCAATCAAAAACTTGATTAAGAACAGAATACTTTCTTTTTTAAATTTTATGGCGTTGTTGACGGCTGAAATCAGACGGTTATAAATTCCTAAAATCATTGCCATGGAACCACCGCTGATACCGGGAACCGTCATGGTTCCGCCAATCCACATTCCTTTTAATATTGTAACGATACTGTCTTTTTTCATTTGTTTTCTCCTTGCAAATAAGTTTTTAATTCTGCCAGACGGTTTTGCATCTGTTTTACACCGCAATCATACATTTCCTGCAATTTTTCTGGTTCCCGTTCTGTTCGGGTCCAGCCATCGGTGTTATCGGGTGCAATGAGGAAAATTTCGCCCCGCTGTTCCATTTCTAAAATTTTCTGATGGGCAATGTTATATTCCTCTGCCCGTCTTGCCAGAAGTTTTCGGAACTTGGGGTACCGATAAAGCAGGGCACCTGCCAATCCTACCCCTTGTTCCTTTTCCTTACGGTAGCTTCGTTCACGGGTGATAATGACAATATTTTTATCGCATCCTCTCCGTATCGCTTCATCTACAGGGATGGGGTTTGAAATGCCGCCGTCCATATATTTCTTCCCGTCCAGCTTTACAATAGGAAACATCAAAGGAAGAGAACAGCTTGCCACCAAAGTTTTCCATGTGGAATCCTCTCCTGTTACGGGCAGATATTCGGTTTGGGCGGTTTTGATGTTGGTCACAGCTGCCAGCACTTCTCCATCAAATTCCTTAAAAGCCTGGTAGTCAAAGGGAAGATGCTGGTTGGGCAGTTCATCAAATACAAAGGAAATATTATAATAGCTTTTGTTTTTGGGGTTAAGTAAATGACGGAAACCCATGTATCGTTTATCGGAAAAGTACCGAAGTCCCAGTTCCAGACTCCGCCCCTTCTGACGGGACACATAGCTGACCCCGTTGGCGATTCCTGCCGATGCACCGATCACCACATCTGCCATAATGTCTTCCTGCAACAGGACATCCATCACCCCTACAGAAAAATAGGTTCGGCTTGCACCGCCTTCTAATGTTAATCCAAGCTTCATTATTTTGCCTCTTTTACTTTTTATATTTTTTTATTATTATATCATAATTTTCAGGCACCGTCAATTACAGCAGGTTAGTTTTTGTTGACAAAAAATCAATTTTTTGGTACAATATAGAAAAATACAAACAGGAGGACATCCATGAAACGCATTCTTTTCACAATTGTGATTTTGATTTTTGGACTTCTTTGTTTGACATCATGTAGCGGAAGCAAGGGCAATGAAAACAGCGAGGCGTTGGCAGAAACCGCAGTAAAACAGGCGGTGATTCGTTTTCAGGAAGGGGATTCTGATTACATTCTCCGTATTATGGGGCTGAATCAGGCACCTTTCGTAAATTATTGTTCTCAGGAACAGATTGACCGTGTAGCAGGGGTTTTATTCCATAATTTGAAAGGAAAGATTGTGTCTTCCGAAAAGAAAAATGATAATACTGTTATTGTAGAAACCAAGCTGACCACTCCGGATTACAGCACATTAATGGAAGAGATGATTCAGAATACAGCAAATCTTTCATTGACAGCATTGTTGTCTCGCGAAATGGATATTTCATCTTTGTCCGAGCAAATTCTGATCGGGTTAGAGGAGCTGACTTCAGATTGTGACGAAGTAACAGAAATAACCCTCCCCATCACCGTGAAAAAACAGGGCGGCGGTTGGGAAGTGTTAGGAACTGAGGAATTGCGAGACGCCTTTTCCGGCGGTTTGTACAGTAAAACAATTGAATTAATAAAATAAAAACAAACCGACTTCCAAAAAAACTGGGAAGTCGGTTTGTTTTTATTGTTTTTCTAATATGGCAACTGCTTTTTCAAGCAGCTGATGAAGCCGTTGGCTGTTTCCCTCTAAGTGCAGGTATCCTATCAAGGCTTCAAATCCTGTGGCACGATGATAATCTCCTACATTTGCATGCTTTGGCAATGTAGCGGGCTTGGCATTTCTGCCCCGCTTATATACCCGCAGCTCTTCTTCGGTCAGCTCTGATTCCAATGCGGTAATGGCATTGCTTTGTGCCTTTGCCTGCACATAATGAATCGCCGCTTTATGAAGCTCGTTTACCGAATAATTTCCTTTTGCCAGAAGATGATTACGGACATAAAGTTCATAGACCGCATCACCTAAGTAGGCAAGAGCAAGAGAGGAGTATTCTGTTGGTTTTTTTGTTACATCCGTTTCCATTTGACCCCCTGAGGTGTATCCTCCAGAAGAATTCCCTGTTCTTTTAATAAATCGCGGATTCTGTCTGCTTCCGCAAAATTCTTTGCTTT
>JAZNYR010000160.1:0-2258 GCA_045594525.1 Clostridia bacterium
GTTTTCCCCACCCCGTTTACGCCAATCACCAAAATCACTGCCGGGGTTTTGGAAAGCTCCAGTTGGCAAGAAGTTTGGGACATCATCTCGGAAAGAATGGATTTTAATTCTTCCTGTAATTCCTCTGCCTCACGCAACACCTTTTCCTTACAAGCGGTACGCAGGCGTTCGATGATTTCCATAGAGGCATTCACCCCTACATCCGCTGTTATGAGGGCTTCCTCCAATTCTTCAAACAAGTCTTCATCAATTTTACGGAAGGATTTGAAAACCTCCTCCATTTTTTCAGAAAAATTGTTTCTGGTTTTTACTAATTTCTCTTTTAATCCTCCAAAAAAAGCCATAGGGTGTCTCCTTATTTTTTATTATTAAACTCATCCAACTCGTCCATATCCAGCATAATCATACGGGAAATGCCCTTTTTCTCCATGGTGATTCCGTAGAGTCTGTCTGCCGCCTCCATGGTACCACGACGGTGGGTCACAACGATAAACTGGGTTCTGTCATTAAAGGAACGCAGATAGTTTGCAAAACGATATACATTCACATCATCCAGCGCCGCCTCGATTTCGTCAAAGATACAGAAGGGTGCGGGGCGGGTTTTGATAATGGCAAACAAAATGGCGATGGCACACATTGCCTTTTCTCCGCCCGACAGCAGCATCATATTCTGCAGTTTCTTCCCCGGTGGCTGTACCTCAATTTCCACACCGCTTTCCAATACATTGTCAGGGTCGGACAGATAAAGCTTGGCTTTCCCGCCCCCGAACAATTCCTGGAAGGTTTCGGAAAAATACTCATTGATTAAAGTAAACTGCTGGGTGAAGATGGTTTTCATCAGCTCCTGCATCTCTTTGATAATCTTCTCTAAAGATTGCTTTGCCTCCAACAAATCATCCCGCTGACTGCTTAAGAAGGTAAACCGTTCCTTCACCTGTTTAAATTCCTCAATGGCATCAATATTAATATGCCCCAGTCCCGCAATCTCTTTTTTAAGAGAGCTGATTTCCTTTTGAGCCTTTGAAATACTTTCCAGCTCAATTTTATATTCCATTGCGGTAGTGTGGGTCAGACCGTAATCCTCCCACAAACGGTTGATGATGGCATCGATCTCAAATTCCGCTTTTGCTTTTTTGTTTTCAATTCTGCCGTATTCCTGCTGGAGAAGAAGCATTTTTTCACGGCTTTCTCTTGCCTGCTCCTGTTTTTGGCTGATGGCAGTGGTATCCCCCTGTTTGCCTTGCTCAAGCTCCGTAATTTTATTTCGTTTTTCATCAATTTCTTCTGTCAAATCCTGAATTTGATGCTGTTTAAACTCAATATCCGACGCCAGCTGTTCGTTCTTTTCCTTGGCAGCCTCAATCTGACGGCGGCGATGCTCCCATTCATTTTTGTCAAAACGGATTCTGCTGTCCAAAGAATTCATCTGCTCCTTGCAAAGCTCAGCATTCTTTTCCTGATCCAGTAAATCCATTCGGCTTTGGGTAATCTGACCCGAAAGGGTTTCCCTTTTCGAAACCGCATCCTCATAGATTGCCTGTGCACGGGCGGCATCCTGTTCCAAAGCAGTGGAGCCTGCCTGAATTTGTTCCAGTCTTGCCCGCTTTTGTTCCGTTTGTTCTTTGATTTCAGCCATTCTTCCGAGAACCTGCTTACGGCTTTCTTCCAGTTCCTCCATGCCACGCTGTTCCGCTTGACACAAATCCTTCAAGTGCTTTTGCTCTGCCGCAAGAGAGATGAGCTGACCCTGGAGTTCTTGTTCCTCATGAACCAGACGGTTTTGCTCTAACTCAAAATCCTGCAGTTCCTGCCGTAACCGTTCCAACTCCTGTTGGGATTGGAGCAGGGTCCGTTCCAGCTGTTCTGTTTCCTTGGTCAGCTGGCGAATGTCATTGGCACGGGACAAAATCCCCGCCTGTTTATTGGTAAATCCCCCTGACATGGAACCGCCTACATGGCACATTTCCCCGTCTAAGGTGACAATTCTGAATTTATGCTGAAACTCTCTTGCCATGGAAACGGCGTTATCCAAGGTATCCACTACAACGGTGGCTCCCAGCAGGGAAGAAAGAATCCCGTCATATTTTTTATCTGCTTTTACAAGCTGGGAGGCAACTCCCAAAAATCCCTTGGATTTTGAGGGGTCAAAGCCAAACTCTCTTGCCTTCACAGAAGAAACGGGCAGGAAAGTCACTCGACCCAGCTTATGCTCCTTAAGATAGGCAATCGCCTTTTTGGCGTCTTCTTCCGTTTCGGTT
>JAZNYR010000161.1:0-2132 GCA_045594525.1 Clostridia bacterium
GGTGATAACCCTGTTCCAGCATTTCCATATCTACTGCATCAAAGGCACCCAAAAATTCTGTTCTCCAAATCCACATACCATCTTCGCGGGGATTCTTCGGCACAATTAAGGTTCCTTCTCTGCCGTCTAAATAAAAATCAAGTTTTCGGTACCCTTTCCATTTTGATTCGGTAATCCGTTTTGCATCTTCCCGTGCCATTTTAATAATCTCATGGCGATTACTTTTTGCATAGGCATGCTCAACTGACAACGCATGAATATCTTTATTGGGATGAGTATGTCCAATTTCTTCTCTCCACGCATTGGAAACTGTTTCATTATCAAACCACAAAAGATTAAAGAAATCTCCCGGTCCCGATTTTTGTACATAGAACGGCATTCTGTTTAATGTAATATTAAACAATTGTTTGATAATCGCCTTTGCCATAATCCAATGACCGATATTATTTGGATGAATCCCGTCACCGGAGCTGTATGCAGGGTCCCGTTCATAGGTGGTCGTTAAAAAGTCTGTCATGGGAGTAAACAAATCAATTGTTTTCATTACCCCTTCTTTTTCTCCTAATGTCATAATCCACTTGGCATAAGCCATTATTGTAGCATTGTAGTATTTATACGGATGCTGGTACCCTGTATCAGGTACAGGTTCATCGGAAAGATGTAACGAAAAACTGTTTACATCAAAGGGTGTTGGCGTCATCACAATGACTTCCGCTCCCGTTTCACGGATTTTTTTGATTGCTTTTAACAACCCTTTTTTAAATGTATCAAAACGCTCGTCATCCAGTGCTGCATAAATACCGTCATTCATGCCGTAAAGCAAAAATACAACATCCGGTTTGATTGCTTTTAAAGTTCTATCCAATCTTTCGTGCAAGCAAGGTCTCTGGAAAGGATGACCCGCTTCACTTAATCCGCTAACCGTTTCGGAACCCAATCCTAATCGAATTACAGAACCTTCATAATTTGAAAAATAATATTGAATCAAATAGGTTTCAAAGAAATCAACATAAAGACCGTTTTGAGTAATACCGTCTCCTAAAAATAAAATTCTCTTATCTTTCCATTCTTTTAACATTGGGTCAATCCTCCTTTAATTTTAATAAATCAACCGCATTTTGATATAGAATTCTGTCTCTTTCTTCTTCTGTTAACTCTAATTTTAAAAACCGTTCCAAACAATATTGGTGGGTTACAATCGGATAATCACTGGCAAATAAAATTTTCTCTGCACCATGTTGGCGAATCATGGTTACTGCCTCTTTGTCCGGCAGAATATCCAAAGAACTGGAGGTATCAAAATACAAATTTTTCCCAACCAGATATTCCGATGCCTCATTCCATTTGCTGAATCCGCCAAAATGAGCGGCAATAAAGGTCACATCCGGAAAATTATCCACAGCTCTTCTCATTCGTTTTGGGCTGGAGAAATCGTATGTTCTATCCCCGGTATGCATTAAAATCGGAAACCGTTTTCCTACAATATCATAAATATGAAACATTTTATCGCAGTCTATTTCAAACTGTTGAAAATCAGGATGAAATTTAAGTCCCTGCAAACCCAGTTTTTCCATCCGATCCAGTTCTGATTCTATATTTTTAAAATCCGGATGCAATGTACCAAAACCAATAAAGTATCCTTTTTGTTCTTTGATAACTTCGCCCAAATAAGTATTGATTGTTTCTACCTGCTCCACCTTTGTAGCGGTTGAATGAACCACTAGTTTATGCATTCCGGCTTTTTTTGATAATTCTAATAAATTGTCAATTTCTGCAGTTCCGTGCATTTCCATACCGTAATAATTCCCCAATTGATTCACAACCTTTGATGCAATCTTTTTAGGGAAAATATGATTATGAAAATCAATCACCTTGTCCGTCATTGGTATCGCCTCCTGTAATGATTTTTCTGACGGTATGCTTTATCATTTATTTTATCACTGTTACACTCAAAAGTCAACTTTTTCATCAATTTCTTCACATTGTTCTGTTGTAGGTTTGTCAATGATGTGTTACAAAATTAATTAAAAACTTCGCCATCTTCAAGGTAAGCCCTGATATAGTCGATAGGAGCTTTCCAATGAAGAGGTCGCATAGGAAATCTGTTGTAATTATAGTTATGTATTTTTAAT
>JAZNYR010000162.1:0-4908 GCA_045594525.1 Clostridia bacterium
CTTTCAAATATAGCATCTGAACAAAGGGCAAAAGTTGTTTATGAATATCTTTACAGGCAGATTAATGATAAAAAAGTCAGAGCAACAACCGATTTCCTTTTAAATAGGGAAGAAGCGCATAATGCGATGTTCAGAGAGGCATTTAATAAAGTGCAAAACACAGGCTCAAACCGTGACTTTGGCACAACAAAGGCTGCAAAAATGTATTTTAGTATGTCAGAACCTTCTCCTGAAACAGATTTAAACCATGTAGCCGGAACAAAACCGTCTTTTCATTAAAAAAAGCCCTTCCGATCATAAAAACGGAAGGGTGATTTTTAATTTTTGAAAAATAAATTCATCATAGAAAATTCGCAGGGCAGGGGAGTCGAACGAGTGGCCCTGTCCAACTTTTGACATTCTTCCGGTGACATTTCAAATAAAGAATCAAAAATTTTTCTCATTGATATTCCGGTAGAAAACCCGTTTGCAACAGCCAACTTTGGGATGGATTGATTTGAGTAAAACAAATCTTCTCTGGCACTGCTTGCTCTTATAATATCAATTACATTTTTTACCGTTCTTCCTGTTGTTTCCTGAAACAGACGACTCAAATAATTTGGTGTTAGCAAACTACGGTCAGCAACAGTTTGAATTGTCATTTTTTCTTTATGATGTTTTTTGATATATTCCAATGAATTGATAACATAGATAAATGAATAATTTCCAAATCCCATTGTGTTCCACGATGCATGATTTATTTTTCTTAAAATATACTTTACTGATTCTATATCATGGATTCCATATTTCATTTTCTCTCTGACAGACGAGAACAAATGGTTCATGACCAATAAATCTTCATCCGAAACCTTTATAGAATCAGGCAAAATAAAATTTCCTTTCCGTAATAATCGAAAGGAGGAATCTGGTTTGAATTTTTGACAAAAATCTTCTTCCGTTTCAATGCAGAGTGCGTAAGTCAATAAAGGAGTACCATTTGTGGAAAAATTGGTTTGTTGTCCCGGAAAGTGTAAATAGATTTCACAGGATGAAAACTTTGGGTCAACAGTACAAAAATGAATTTCAAACACATTGGATTCCACCGGAAAAAGTCTTGTTTCCGGCGTTTTTGTAATAACAGGTGTTAACTGAACCGACTTGATACAATCTAAATTAACATAATAAAACAACGAAGATCTCCTTTATGATTCGCTTCTTTTGAAATTGGCAAGCGGATTTTGATTGGTTGCTTCCTTTAATTGGGGATTATCAACATGGGTGTAGATTTCTGTGGTTGATAATTGAGAATGACCTAAAATCTCCTGAAGAAGACGCAAATCCACATGACCGTGCTGATACATGAGTGTCGCAGCGGTATGGCGCAGCTTGTGCACCGAATATTTGTTCGTATCCAAACCGGCTTTTTCCAGATATTTCTTAACCAAATGCTGTACGGTTTTATCACTGATTCGTTGTAGCCGTTTGCTTAAGAATAGGGCATTGCGGTCTTTGACCTGATCACGGGGACGAACTTTTAAATAAGCCGCGATTGCATTTTGACATTCTTTTGACAAATAAACCATTCGTTCTTTGTTTCCTTTACCTGTAATGATAATGGTATCATCTTGAATATCTGTCAAATTAATATTTACAAGCTCCGATAACCGCATTCCGCAAGTTAAAAACAGCAATAAAATAGCATAATCCCGTTCTTTATAATCGCCGTCAACCGCATTTAATAATTGTTTGCTTTGTTCTAAATTTAAATATTTCGGTAAGGCTTTTTTTAGTTTTGGTGAATCTAAGTTCTGTGCAGGATTTTCTGACAGTAATTTTTGATTTCCGCAAAGGTATTTAAAGAAACCTCTGATACAAGAAATTTTTCTGGCACGGGTATTGGCATTATTATTTTTTTCTGAATCTAAATAATACAAATACTCATATAAATCAGTAGTCGTAATTTGAGAAATAAAAGTGAAATCCAATTCATCAGGCAAAACAGAAACCTTTTTAAAGGAAATTAAAAAAGAAAACAAGTCTTTTAAATTCAGATAATATTCCTGTGCCGTTTTTGGAGAATTACCTTTAATTGTTCTGATGTAATGCAGATAATCCCGAGCCAATGGCGGTATTCCGCGAAAATCGGACATAAAAACCCTCCCCTTAATTATACAAAATTTTTATTTTGTATAATTGGAACGAAAATTTTTTCTATCTACATTATAACCTCTTCTTATTAACCTCCCTTTTCAGACAGGTTAAAATTACATTACATTTTTTTGCCTTCAAATTCAATTCGTTTTTTGATCTCTGCCATTGCTTCAGAAAATTCTTCCGGATTCAAGGATTGTGCACCGTCACACAAGGCTTCTTTTGGATTGTTATGAACTTCAATCATCAATCCGTCTGCCCCTGCTGCAATAGCCGCCTTTGCAAGTGGCTTTACCATCCAGTTAATTCCTGCAGCATGACTTGGGTCAACAATCACAGGTAAATGAGATTGTTTCTTCAACAACGGAATCGCTGAAATATCCAGATTATTTCGTAACATTGTTTCAAATGTTCTGATTCCCCGTTCGCATAATATCACATTAGGATTTCCACCGGCAAGGATATATTCTGCACTCATCAGAAATTCTTCTAAAGTTGCTGACAAACCCCTTTTTAATAAAATAGGCTTGTTGGTCTCCCCTAACGCTTTTAACAATCTGAAATTTTGCATATTACGAGCGCCAACTTGCAAAATATCCACTTGTTCAAAATCTTTTATTTGGGTTTCGCTCATGATTTCTGTTACAATAGGAAGTCCTGTTAACCGTTTAGATTCCAATAACAAATCAATTCCTTGCTTTTCAAGGCCCTGAAAAGAATACGGAGAAGTTCTGGGTTTAAAAGCTCCTCCTCGCAAAAAGGTTGCACCGCTCTCTTTTACAGATTGTGCCACAAAATTTAACTGTTCCTCACTTTCTACCGAACAAGGTCCTGCCATTACCTGAAAAAAGCCCTCTCCGACTTTACGGTTACCTACCTCAATAACGGTGTCTAACGGATGGAATCTGCGATTTGCCGCTTTGTACGGTTCTGAAATCCGACGAACATCTTCTACTGCTTCGCTTGCTCTTAGAACTCCTAAATCAAGATGCGAAGTATCTCCGATCAATCCTAATAAATGTGAATGCTTCCCTTCACTGACATGGATTTCAATTCCTCTTTGTTCCAAAGAATGTTTTAATTGTGAAACGGACGCCTCGCTTGCTCCTTGTTTTAAGATAATAATCATATTGCTTCACTCCTAAAAAATTAAATAAAAAATGACGACCCTTGTCAAAAGGTCGTCATATTGATAAACAATCATTTAATCGACAATCTTCTGACACTGCAAACAACCCGTATTATAAAAATAATAATACAGATAGGAAAAAGTAAATGCATTTGTCAGAAATAAATGTTTCATCGTTAAATTCCTTCGTTTTTCTTTTAAGTATAACGCATTTGAAAGAGATTGTCAAGGATTTTTTGAAAAATTCTTGCAAGGACAAGACATTTTTGATATAATAAATTCAAAGGAGATGGGTTTATGCAAATATTAATTGATGCTGACGCTTGCCCTGTTGTTTCACAAACTTTATCACTTGCAGAAAAATATCAAATTCATTGTGTTGCTTTTTGTGATACTTCTCATATCATCTCAAAAAACAACTTAGAAACAATAGTTGTTTCAAAAGGTGCTGACAGCGCCGACTTTGCTTTGGTGAATTACGCAAAACGAAATGATATTGTAGTAACACAGGATTATGGTCTTGCGGCAATGTGTTTAAGCCGTGGTGCCTTCCCTATCCGTCAGGATGGTTTTATTTATACACAGGACAATATTGAAAGACTGCTTCAAATTCGATATACAGAAGGTAAAATCCGTCGTAGCGGAGGTCGTGTAAGAGGTCCTTCAAAACGACAAAAATCAGACAACTTATACTTTATCCAGAATCTGGAAAAACTGATCATTTTTTGTAAAAACAATTGACAGAATTTTGCATCTATTGTATAATATTTATATTAAAAAGAAAGAAGTGAATGTAAATGAAACAGTTTGATTTAGAAACAAAATGTATTCAATCCGGTTACACTCCCCAAAACGGAGAATCCAGAGTTGTGCCGATCTGTCAAAGTACTACATTTAAATACGAATCTTCTGATGCAATGGGAGATTTGTTTGATTTAAAGGCAAACGGCTTTTTTTATACCAGATTGGCAAACCCTACAACCGATGCGGTTGAACAAAAAATTGCAGCATTAGAAGGCGGTGTGGGTGCAATGCTGACCTCCTCCGGTCAGGCAGCCGTTTTCAGTGCATTGTTTAATATCTGTAATTCAGGTGACCATGTAATTAGTATCAGCACTCTTTACGGTGGCACATTTAATTTGTTGAACAAAACATTGCGTCAGATGGGAATTGATGTTACCTTTGTTGACCCTGAAGCACCAAGCGAAGAAATCAATGCATTATTCCGCCCGAATACCAAAGCGGTTTTTGGAGAAACATTGACCAATCCTTCTTTGGTTGTGATGGATATTGAAAAATTTGCAAAGCTGGCTCATGCTCATAATGTGCCTCTGATTGTGGATAACACCTTCCCTACCCCTATTCATTTAAGACCCATTGAATTTGGTGCAGACATTGTTGTTCATTCTACTACCAAATATATGGACGGACACGCTGTTTCTGTAGGCGGTGTTGTTGTTGACAGCGGTAATTTTGACTGGACCAAAGGAAATTTCCCTGATTTAACAGAGCCGGACGAATCTTATCATGGTATTATTTATACTGAACATTTTGGAAAAATGGCATATATTACCAAAGCAAAAACGCATTTAATGCGTGATTTGGGCTTTACGCCCAGCCCTAACAATGCATTTTTGCTGAATTTAGGA
>JAZNYR010000163.1:0-1834 GCA_045594525.1 Clostridia bacterium
CCTTGCTTTTGCTCAGTTTGTTCATTCTGCACTATTTTTCTCCAGCCCCTGGCAGACCGGGAAAAAGGAAGGAATATTTTGTCAAAATGAATCGCAGACAGTACGGGGGTACGGCAAGTGTTCACTTTGACAAAAAGCAAGTAACCGCTTGGGAAATTCGATGTTTTCCAAGCGGTTTTTCATGTTTTCTAACAGATAAAGCTGATTATGATTGTTTCTTTATCGTCTTTCTTTGCTTGCGTTAGAGCGACTTTTTCGACGGTCTGAAAGGACTATGTTTTTTCCATAGTCCTTTCCTGTATTTTCGTTTTATTTATTATCAAGAGGTTTCATGGTGGGGAACAGCAGCACATCACGGATGGCGGCAGAATCGGTCAGCAGCATACACATACGGTCGATGCCAAATCCGATACCGCCCGTAGGGGGCATACCAATTTCCAAGGCTCTCATAAAGTCTTCATCTGTTGTGTTCGCTTCTTCATCCCCCTGTGCCAGCAATTCTTCCTGTGCACGGAACCGTTCTCTTTGATCAATGGGGTCGTTAAGTTCTGAATAAGCATTTGCCATTTCCCAACCATTCATAAAGAACTCGAACCGCTCTACATAATCGGGATTCTCCGGCTTTTTCTTGGTCAGAGGAGAAATTTCTACAGGATGATCCATGACAAATGTGGGCTGAAGCAGATGTTCTTCTACATAATCTTCAAAGAAGAGATTCAAAATATCACCCTTCTTATGCCGTTCTTCATATTCCACATGATGCTCTTTTGCAACAGCACGGGCTTCTTCCAGTGTCTTAATTTCATTAAAGTCCACCCCTGCATATTTCTTTACTGCATCTACCATGGTAATTCGTTCAAAGGGTTTGCCCAAATCCATTTCGATTCCGTTATAGACAATTTGTGTCGTACCCAGCACTTCCATAGCAACATGACGGTACAGATTTTCTGTCAAATCCATCATGCCGTGATAATCGGTATATGCCTGATACAATTCCATCAATGTAAATTCAGGATTGTGACGGGTATCCAGACCTTCGTTACGGAACACACGGCCGATTTCATAAACCCGTTCCAAACCGCCTACAATCAAACGCTTTAAATACAGTTCCAGAGAAATTCTCAGTTTAAAATCCTCATCCAGTGCATTGAAATGAGTTTCAAAGGGTCGTGCAGCAGCACCCCCTGCATTGGAGACAAGCATAGGGGTTTCCACTTCCAAAAATCCCTGTTCGCTCAGATAGCTTCTGATTGCTGCAATGATTTTAGAACGCTTGATAAAGGTATCCTTTACATCCTTGTTCATAATCAAATCTACATAACGCTGTCTGTAACGCATATCCGTATCGGTCATACCGTGGAATTTTTCAGGCAACGGTTGTAAGGATTTGGACAACAGCGTGATGTTGTCAATCCGAACAGAAACTTCCCCTGTCTGGGTGGTAAACACTTCTCCGTCCGCCCCGATAATATCGCCAATATCCAGCTTTTTAAAACGATTATATTCTTCCTCACCCAAAATGTCCTTCTTAACGAACAGCTGAATCTGACCGTCCATATCCGCAATATGGACAAAACCAACCTTTCCCATACCGCGTTTGGACATAATTCTGCCCGCAACAGTGACCCGTTGCCCGTCAAGGGGAGAGATTTTTGCAGTCACCTGTTTTTCTTCTCCATGGACGGTAATGGTGCGTTCCTCCATAGTACAATTTTCGCAAATTTCTTTAGAAGAATGTGTCCGTTCAAATTTGGTAATCTGAAACGGGTCTCTGCCTTCCTGCTGAAGCTCTGTCAGCTTGTCCCGTCTGATTTGCAATAATTCGGACAATTCT
>JAZNYR010000164.1:0-6303 GCA_045594525.1 Clostridia bacterium
CTTTGGAATATGAAATCGGGGAGAACCTTGAGGGCTTGTATTTCTGCCTCCGATTTCAAACGAAACAGAATGATTGCATCAAAAAGCAATACAAAAGTGAAGATTGAAAAAAGACGGGGACTGCCGTTTCTTACCAAGCGATACCGAGGAAGAAAAATGTTTGTTATTTGTATTTTGTTATTTTTTGTTGCACTTCATTGTATGACTTCTCTGGTCTGGCGAGTTGAGGTGGTAGGTGTGGGGCAAACAGATTTATTTGCTCTCAATCGGATTCTGAGGGAAAACGGTTTGAAAAAATGGGCAAGATGCAAGTCAATCAATGAAGAAAAGATACAATTTGAAATTTTACAGCAGCTTGATACGGTATCCTGGGCTGGGGTTACCGTAAAGGGAACTGATGTGACGGTAGAAATCAAAGAGAGAGAACCCACTCCCGAAATGTTACCTGCCGACCAACCCTGTGATTTGATTGCAGTAAAAGACGGTGTGGTTGAACTGATGCTTGTCAAAGAAGGAGAAGCGGTGGTGAAGGTTGGAGAAACGGTATCAAAAGGGCAGCTTTTGGTATCGGCATTAAAAGGTGTTGAGATTGAACATCCTGTTCCGGTTCATTCTTTTGGAGAAGTCATTGCAAGAACATGGACACACAAAAGCAGACTTCAACCCTTGATTTTGGAGAAAAAAGAACTGACAGGGCAACAAAAAACCCGTTTCGGAATAAAAATTTCAAAAATTTTTATAAATTTTTTCGGAAATACTGGAAATTTATATCCGGAATGTGATACAATAGAAGAAACGGTATGGAAAAAAGGGAACATTGCTTTGGTCAAACGGGTGATTCGGGAAGCGAACATTACCCGTCATGAGCTTACCCAGGAGGAAGCAATCAACCTGGCAGAAGAGGAAATGACAAAGGAATTGTCTGCGGAGATGCCCGAGGGAACGGAGCTTGTTTCTGTGGATCGAAGTGTCTGTGACACCGATCAGGGAAGTATCAAAGTAGATTGTGTCTTTGAATGTCTTGAAAATATTGCAATACAGAAATCGTTTGAGCCTGAAATACAAGGAGAATGATGGGATGATACTAAAAACAGTAACAGTGAACAGTATGGAACAAGCAATGGAAGTGATGGGAAGCTTTGATGCCAATGTGAAACTGTTGGAAAAAAATTACGGCGTGCAAATTGTAAATCGAGGAGAAGAAATCCGTATTACGGGAGAATCAGAAGAAGCAGCGGAAAAATGCCGTGCTGTTGTTTCTCAAATGGCTCGGTTTGCTGAGCGAAATGAGTCCATTGACGAACAAACCATAGAGTATCTGATTTCCATGGCAGAGTCAGGGGAGGCGGAGCAAACAGAGGAATTGGCAAAGGATTGCATTTGTCTCACTGCACGGGGAAAGCCCCTGAAACCAAAAACAATGGGGCAGAAACGGTATGTAGAAGCCATTGAAGACAATACCGTTGTGCTGGGAATCGGTCCCGCGGGAACAGGAAAAACTTATTTGGCAGTTGCTATGGCAGTCAAAGCCTTTCGGGCGAAAGAGGTGAACCGCATTATCCTGACCCGTCCTGCTGTGGAAGCAGGGGAAAAACTGGGCTTTTTACCGGGTGATTTGCAAAATAAGGTCGATCCCTACCTTCGTCCGTTATACGATGCATTGTACGAAATGCTGGGTGTGGAAAGTTATCAGAAATATGTGGAACGGGGAACCATTGAAATTGCACCGCTGGCATATATGCGCGGTCGGACCTTGGATGACAGCTTTATTATTCTGGACGAAGCCCAGAATACCACACCGGAACAAATGAAGATGTTTTTAACCAGAATCGGATTTGGTTCAAAAGCGGTCATTACCGGTGATGTCACTCAGATTGATTTACCCGGCGGAGTGCGTTCGGGCTTAAAAGAAGCCATGAAGGTATTGGAGCATATAGAAGATATTAAGATTATGAAATTTTCCGATTTGGATGTTGTCCGGCATCCTTTGGTTCGGAAAATCATCAAAGCGTATGAAAAATACGAGGCAAAACGGCAAAAACCGGACAAGCCAAGGGGAGGGAATCCTAATTGAAAAAAACGAGCGGAAAAAGCTGGCTGATTATTCTGTTGCTTCTCGCCTCGGTTGTGGCAACAATGTTTGTAACAATAAAAGGATTTATGCCAAAACAGTATAATCTTGAGACGGGAGATATTTGTCCTGTGGATATTTATGCTTCCGGTCTGATTACGGACAAGCTGACCACAGAGAAACTGCGAAATGATGCCAGTGATTATGTACAAAAGCAATACAGTTTTGATTTAACTGTTTCAGACGAAGTAGAAAAAAGCTTAGAGGAAACGCTTGAAACCATAAAAACCCTATGGGAAAAATACGATGATGCTTCAAAAATCAGTGACAGTGAGCTTACTGCAAGTACCGTAAGCCGTGAGGATTGGCAGGTCATTCTTGCTATGAGCAAATCGGAATTGGAGCGTTTTTCAAAGGGGTGTGCCGAAGCATCCAAGGAAACAATGAAAAACGGTCTTGATGAACAAGCACCCGACGAAGCATACGCATTTTTAAGCGAAAGCCTGAATGATAAGAATTTAAGTCAGGGCGGCAGAAGAGTTGCTTATAATTTGGTTTCTGCCTTGTTAAAGCCCAATAAAACCTATGACTCGGAAGCAACAAAAGCGGCAAAGGAAAAAGCGGCTTCCGAGGTGGCGGCGATTGTTTACCAAAAAGGGGAAAAAATCATTGGTCGCGGAGAACGGATTGAAGAAGCAGACTATGCCATGATGAAGGAAATGGGGTACATCAGAAAAGCCGATTTTTCCAGTTTTTTTACTTATTTCGGTCTGATTACAGTTATTTTGCTGTTGTTTTTCTTCTTTCTACATTTCCTCAAAGAAAAATTCAGGGAAATGTCTCTGCGTTGGTCTCTGACCGCGGCAATTATTACAACATACGGGATTATGCTGCTGATTCTTTCCTTTTTTATCTTGCAGCCGGACTTGAAACTGAATCTGTTTCCCTTGCTGACCCTGGCAATTGTTTCAGCGATTTTGTGTAAAGGGAAAGTGGCATCCCTAATTCACTTTTTGATTTGTGCCGTTGTTTCTTTGGCAATCCGCAGCGACCTTTCCTTCTTCCTGGTCAATCTGACAGGTGGAACAATTTTGATTTCTTTGCTGAAAAACATTCGAAGCAGAACGAAGATTTTCTTTTATTGTCTGCCGGTTGCATGTTTTGAAGCGGTTATGATGATTGGTTGGGAAATGATGGAAAACAATGTGGTTTTGGATGCTGTGATTAACGGTATTCTTATGGGGATCGGTGTTTTTCTTTCCGGTGTTGTTGCAATGGGAATTTTGCCCGTTTTAGAGGCTGTGTTCCATTTGCTGACACCCTTCCGGTTGCTGGAAATGACCAATTCGGAGCATCCCTTGTTAAAACGGCTGATGATTGAAGCACCGGGTACTTATCAACATAGCCTTATGGTGGGAAATCTTGCTGAAAATGCAGCTATGGTTGTTGGTGCAGATCCGCTGCTTACCAGGGTTGGGGCTTATTATCATGATGTGGGAAAATTAAAGCGCCCCATTATGTTTAAAGAAAACCAATTGGTAGAAAATCCCCATGATCGATTATCTCCTCAGGAAAGCGCAACAATTATTTTAAAGCATCCCCAAGATGGAGTAAAGATTGCACAGCAGTATAAAATGCCCAAACAGTTAACTGATTTTATTCAGCAGCACCACGGTACCACAGCAACCATGTATTTTTACCAGAAGGAAAAGGAAACGAATCCCAATGTTGAGATAGCGAATTTTCGTTACACAGGACCGAAACCTCAGAAACGGGAAATGATTATTGTAATGCTTGCAGATACCATTGAGGCAGCTGTGCGGACGATGACGGATGATTCCCCTGAGGCAATGGAACAGTATGTGGACCGTTTGGTGGAAGGAAAGCTTCGAGATGGTCAATTGTCCGAATGTAATATTACATTGGCTGAGTTGGAAAAAATCAAACAAAGTTTTGTTCACACATTAAAAGCATACTACCATAAACGGGTTGCTTATCAGGAGAATGACAATGAAAATGAAAGTAATATTTGAGGAAGAATGTTCATTTGGTTCATTGATTGAACAGGTGCTCCAAAAGGGAGCAGAACTGGAAAACCTTCCTTTTGATGCAGAAGTGAGTGTCTGTTTTACGAACAATGAGGAAATCCGCCAGATAAACCAAGAGCAAAGAGGAATTGATAAGGCAACAGATGTGTTGTCCTTTCCTATGCTGGAAATGATTCCCGGTCAAGACTACAATGTCGGGCCCGAGGATTTGGACCCTGAAACGGGGTTTGTTTATCTTGGTGATATTGTAATCTCTTTAGAACGGGCAGAAGAACAGGCAAAGGAATATGATCACAGTATCGAGCGGGAAACTGCTTTTTTGGCAATTCATTCTTTGTTGCATTTGCTTGGCTTTGATCACATGAACGAGGAAGAAAGAAAAGAGATGCGCCTGCATGAGGAAGCGGTACTGACCGCTCTTTCTTTGACACGGGAGGAAGAATAAATGGAACAGTTTAAATCCGGGTTTGCCACTGTTGTAGGCAGACCCAATGTAGGAAAATCAACTTTAATTAATGAGCTTGTAGGGCAGAAAATATCCATCGTTTCCAACAAGCCCCAAACCACAAGAAATCAGATTACCGCAATCTATCAGGATGAGGAAAGCCAAATTGTGTTTGTGGATACTCCGGGTGTACACAAGCCGAAAAACAAACTGGGTAATTTCATGGTCAATGCAGCATTTTCTGCATTGGACGATATGGATTTGGTGCTGTTTATGATTGATGCCACAAAGACGGGTGAGGAAGAAGAACTTCTGAAAAAACTTCGTGCCTCCCGCGCGGCTGTTATTTTAGTCATCAACAAAGTGGACCTTGTTCCCAAGGAAAAAATACTGCCTTTGATTCAACAATATTCAGAGTTATGCAATTTCGAAGCGGTCATTCCCATCAGTGCTTTGAAACGGGACGGCGTGGACGAACTGATTGTTGCAATGAAACAATTTTTACCCTACGGTCCCCGCTATTTCCCTGAAGATATGGTGACCGACCAAACAGAACGGCAGATTGCGGCGGAAATGATTCGGGAAAAGGTTCTCAGGTTTCTTTCCCAGGAGGTTCCTCACGGTGTTGCGGTGGAAGTGGAACGAATGAAGACCGAAAAGGATTTGTGTAAAATCAATGCGGTGATTTATACGGAAAAATCCAGTCATAAAATGATTCTCATCGGCAAGAACGGTGCAATGATGAAAAAAATCGGTACCTCTGCCCGTAAAGAATTGGAACGGTTTTTAGATTGCAAGGTTCACCTGGAGTTATGGGTGAAGGTGAAAGAAGATTGGCGGAATAATGATTATTTAATCAAAAATTTCGGTTACGAAGAGCAAAAGTAAATTTTTACATGGTATCCTCATGCGGGAATAGGAAACACTATTTTTGTCAGGAGGAACGCATTATGAATTTAGATCAATTTGCATGGAATTGTTTTTATAACAGCGGTAATATAGAAGCCTTTTTATTGTACAAACAGGAGGAAGCACTGAAACAATCGGAAGAAACGGGTGCAGACAAAAAAGCCTATGAGTCTGGTGAAAACAGAAGGAATTGTCCTTCGGGAAACCAAATATGGTGAACAGGATAAAATGCTGACGGTATTCACGAAAAACTGGGGTACCGTCAGTGTTTCAGCCCGGGGGGTACGGGGCGGAAAACGCCGTTGTACCGGTGCGGGTTTGTTTTGTTACAGCCGGTTTGTTTTGTTTCAGGGGAGAAATTCCTATCAGTTAAACGAATGTGAATTGATTCGCAGTTTTCATCGGATCAGCGATGATTTACTTACTATGTCCTGCGGTGCCTATCTTTGCGAAATTACTTCCCGTGAGCAACTGGAAAACGAAGCACTGATGAAACTGTTGTTAAATGCACTTGCCATGCTGGAGCTAAAAAAACCTGTGTGGCAGATTAAAGGGGTATTTGAATTCCGTGCCGCAGCCGAAATGGGATATGCTCCCAATCTTTTTCACTGTACTCATTGCGGGAATGAGGAAAAGCTTTTGTATTTTTCCCCTCATGCAGGGGGCGTCATTTGTGATGAGTGCCGGAGAACGGAAACAGCAATTTCCAAATCTGTATTAAACGCTCTGCAATATATTCAAATTGCCAAAAACCCCTTTTCTTTTTCTCTTTCAGAGGAAAGAATCGCAGAATTTTCAGAAATTTGTGAAAATTTTCTGCTCCATTATAT
>JAZNYR010000165.1:0-6979 GCA_045594525.1 Clostridia bacterium
CCAGTTTATACTGCCTGCGTCCTGAAGAATTTGAAAAAGGGATAACAGATTTCCCGAGGCTGCTATAATGACAGCAGCACGGTTTGAGCCTTGCGGAGTTTTTCTGCCAAAATTGCCCTGATGGAGAATGTAGTGTAACAGCTTACGGCATAGGGCTTCATCGGCATGGGAGCACCAGGTAATGTCTGTCCTGAGGCCTAAATACATCTGGCACATTCTGGTAACGGTAATTGCCAATTTTTCCCGCTTAATTTGTCGGAGAAAAGGAGCAAATTCAACCTGCCAGACCTGGTCAGTCAGTTCTTGATTTACAAACATCATCCAGTCAATAATCTGGCGAAGTCCAAGACCGTTTTCTAAATGAATATCGATATGCTCAAGCAGCGTTAATCCGTGTTCTATCCTGGGAAGACGAAAGAACTCATAATTCTCTACCGTAACAATCTCGGCGTCATGGATAGCACTAAAAATCCGCTTGTCAAACAGATCCCTGTTTTGCAAATCACCAATGGTACTGAATCCGCGATGAATTTCAACCACAACATCGTTTCGTTTATACTCTCTATGACGGAAGTTTTCACCAATATAGTCTGCACCGTCTAAAATCAATTGGCAGGCGCGATCAAAGTGTTCAGGGGACACCAGTAAATCAATATCTCCCGGGGGACGGCTGCTTGGTTTGGGATATTGGACTGCTACCGAAGCCCCCTTCACAACTGCACAAGGGATGCCGTTATTGCGAAGCAGTTGACAAACCTTCTGTTGCTCCTGCAAAATTTTATTCCACCGCATCATATTTTTTGCATCGGCTGTAAGATAGTGCGTAGCTTGTGCAGGATTCTCACGGGCAAGAATATGAATGGGGAAAAATTGTACCCCATGATATTTCAGTTCCTTGTGTATCATTTTCCAGTCAGCATCCTGAGGAGCGTGGTACGGAAACCGTTCTTCTCCCCACAAGGCAGAACGCAGAAGAGAAAGAACCTGGTTATAAATCACGGAATCAGTTTGGTAGGGTTGAGATTTGATCATAAGTTCACCTATAAAAACGAAATATTGTATTACATTTATTATATCAAAATCACCTTGAAAAGTCCACTGTTTTTTTGTAGTATTATAACAACATAACCCGAATGCTTTTTATCTTTTTTGTGGTTAATAAAAAAATTTTCAAAAAAATGGAATTTTTTATTGAAAAATAAGACGATGTATGATATAATGAATGAAAAAAAAGACGATGTATGGTATTATTAATGAGTAAAATGAGCGTAATGCTAACATTTGTAGTTTCACAGTAAACATATTTTCTGTGACACAAATGCGGTAACCGCCATGTTTTACAAACTAAAATTCAGAAAAGAGGGAGAAACATGAAACACAATTTTAAAAGTTTCGTAAGTCTGATGTTGGTTGTATTGCTGACACTGTGCAGTGTATCTCTGCAGGCTTTCGCAACTGAAAACACCAATCTGCCCAATGCGACAGTGGTTGTTATGGACCCCATGACTCTAAAGGCGGGCGAGTATCGAGTATGGAACGACGGCTTAACGAATGGTACCACCGACCTTCCTTTGCAGGCTGTCATGAATTTCAAAGCCAATGACTCACTAGAGGAAGCACTTGCCGGCGGTTTCGCTGACTGGCTCTGCGATTTCTATCTTACCTTTGATGGTATGGAAGAAGATACCGTTTCCGGTAATGGCAGTTATCTTGCAGGGAACTATGGCGATTATGGTTGGATTGCAATTCCAACGGATGGACTGGAAGTACAAAAGGGCGTAGAGTACCCTGTTGTTACTAATTACGATTCTAATCTCACCTACGAGAATGTTTGTGATTATGTAAAAGATTTCACAGCAGCTTTGTATATCAGTCCTGAAACATTGATTGCAAATCCTGACATGACAGTTACATTGACACTGAAGATGACCAATCCCGTCGATGATGATTATATGGTGATTGGCGAGCCTGCAGTTTACACAACAGGACAGCTGTTGGGCAATCAAAAGCCCGATGCAACAGTAACAGTTATGGATCCTATGACCTTGCAGGCAGGGGATTATACAGTGTGGGGCGGTGGTAGCAACTTAACGGATGGCACCACTGATCTGCCTTTGCAGGCTGTCATGAATTTCAAAGCCAATGACACATTGGAGGATGCACAGGCTGGCGGTTATGCCAAATGGATCTGTGATTTCTATCTTACCTTTGATGGTATGGAGGAAGATAGCATTTCCGGTGACGGCAGCTATCTTGCAGGGAACTACGGCGATTATGGTTGGATTGCCATTCCGACTGATGGACTGGATGTACAAAAGGGCGTAGAATACCCTGTTGTTTCCAACTACGATGCGAAACTTACCTATGAAAATATTTGCGACTATGTAAAAGAGTTTACCGCAGCGTTGTATATCAACCCCGAAACTCTGGACGCAAATCCTGATATGACGGTTACACTGAAACTGAAGATGACCAATCCTGACGATGCTGATGATTACATGGTGATTGGGGAACCTGCAGTATATACAGTACCTCAGTTGTACGGTTATGTAGCGAAGAACACAACAACAAATCAATTTTATGATGATGTAAATACCGCCAACATAGAAGCAAAAGCAGGCGAAACCGTTATTTTGCTTGACGATGTGAATGTCAGAATACTGAATGTGTTAAAAACTCTTGATTTGAACGGATATACACTTACCGCAGATTATGTTACCAGCTTTGGTAATATCGTGGACAACAGTGATTCCAATGGGGGCTTATTGAAGGTTGCAACCAACCGTTTCCTTCTTCAGGCGGACAATGCACAGCTTCCTGTGAACACAGCTGACGGGTATCAGTTTGTAGAGATTATCGGCTTTAACTACCGTTATTTACCCACAAAGCAGTATGTGTTCCAGCCTATGTTTGAAGAATATGCCCACGAATTGTTGCTGGCTGATTCTTCTGTTACCGGTGTCAATATCCGGGTAAATGTGAGCTGGTCCAATGCCGAAGGCGCACTGCGCAGTCAGGACTTTATTTACAATGACGCTTTTGTAAAGAACTTTATCAATAGCTATAACCCTGCAACGGGAAAATATGGCAAGATGTTTACTTTGAAATTAAGTGACGCCTCGATTGATTTGACCTATCAGGCTCAGGTAGTTTCTGACAACGGAGTCATTATTAAATCTGACTCTACTTTCGTGGAAAAAACCGAAGAAACCCCTGATGAAAATCCCGAGGAAACCCCCGAAGATAACAAAACGACTGAAAACATTACCATTAATACTAACACGGGAGATAATCAGGCTTCTGCAATCGTATCACAAGGTACAAAATTGGAAAATGACGCCACAGCTGACAGTTTAAAGCTGACTGTTTCCGAACTGGACGACAGCCAAAGCAATATTACCTTGGGCGAGAATGAAGTTCAAAAATCTGTGGATGTACATATTGATGGTATTTCCAAAGACAATACAGTTCCTATGATTATCACTCTGCCCGAATTTGCAGAAAAGGGACTGAATGAAGGGAATCTGAAACTGTATCACATTGAAAACGGCGAGACCGTTGCCATGACCCAGGTTTTCACATTGGCAGAGGTGGATGCTCATAACGAGTTTTATTATAATCCTGCCACCGGTGACATTACAATGGCACTGGCAACCTTCTCGGAGATTGCTGCGGTTTCTGATACAACAAAGGCTTGGGAAGGAAACTATGACTATAGCTGGTATGATGCAGCTGCCCAAGAGCTTGAAATTTCTAACGCTGACCAGTTAGCAGCTTTTGGTGCCATCGTCGGCGGTATGAACGGTCAGACTGAGGACAACTTTAAGGACAAGACCGTTAAGCTCGTTTCCGATATTAACCTTGGTGATAATGAAGAAAACAATAAAGATAATATCATTTTCTACCCAATCGGTTATTATAATGACGAAGGCACTTACGAAAAAACCGGAACAGCGATTACCAGTGGTTTGAATCAATTTGAGGGTACATTCGACGGTAATGGTCATACCATTGCAAACTTCTACCAGAACACCTGGGAAATGAAGGGCGATCACAATTGGTACGATGCAAGCCTGCAGTACTACCGCGACGGTATGGGTCTGTTCGGAAAAGTGTATGGCGGTACAGTTAAGAACTTGACGGTAAAAAATTTCTCCTCTGACGGGGAAATCACTACCACCGGTGTGATTGCATCTTATGCTGATTGCGGTGCAACCTTTGAAAATATCGCAATTGTAAATTGTAATCCTCGTGTTTATAACATAGGGAACGGTGGTATTGTTGGATGTGTTGGTTGGTATACCAAAGATGAAACTGATAAAAAGGTAACCTTTGAAAACATCACCGTGGATAACTCCAATAAGATTTCTGCTCTTTGGGCATCCTACGATGTTGCTTGCGGTGGTCTGGTTGGGCAGTATTATCCTACAAGCGGTCAAACCAGCGCTGGTAGTCCTAAAAACGCGGGTATCAATTTTGAAAACTGCCATGTTTCAGCACAAATCGATGTTTATAATGATGTGTGCGGAAACTATCAGTATTATGCTTACCGCTATGCCGGTATGATGATCGGCTCTATTAGTGAGAATACAACCAACGAAGATGGCAAAACCATCCCTAATATGAATGGCATCAATGCTACAGGTTGTACTGTAAATTACGGCACCTGGAACGATTATTATTACTGCGAATTTGAAAAGAATAGTATGGCTTCCTATTCCGAAGATTACCAGTTCAGCCGTGTTCCACATTCTGAATTGAATTTTACAGATTCTAATGACAATGGGAAAATCGACACAAAAGAAGAAAGAGACTCGGTAACAGGTTGTAAACATAATCATACTGCTGCCGAAGATAAGCAGGCGGTTTACCTTCCTTTCCATCAGTTGTTCACAGGCTATAGCTGGGGCGTTAGCAGTATCGGCCTTGAAAAATATAGCGGTATTGTGACTAACCTTGACATTACCGAAGGTGACCAAGAAGAATCTGTTGAGAAGTTTGAAACGAAGTTCGATGGCGACTTTTTGTACCGTGTAGGTAACCAGAATGCTGTTTCTCTTGATAGTTTGTTTAAGGCAGTAGATGAAGATAAGTATCCTATCAGCAATTCGAGTGTATATGTAACAGTTGACAAAGTTGACGAGAATATGAAAGTGTCTGGCACATATACACCAGCAAAATTTGAAAACGAAGAAAATTGGAAACAAGGTTCAATTAAATTCGAAGGCACAGGTGTAGTGAAGGTTACGATTCAGGATTATAATTTCTGTACTCCTACTGTGTTGTATCTTGAAGTTGTTGATGCAGTTAATGCAACAACTGCTACAAGTGCAACAAAGAACAATGTTGTTCTTCTAAATGACTGTGGCTTTAGTTCGCTTGAGGTTTCAGGTGGGTACACATTGTATGGTAACGGCTTTACCATGACTTGTGGCAGTGATTCTGCTGTTCTTGATATGGGTTATTCGTTTGTTACACTGAATAACGGTACTCTTGATAATGTTCAGATTGTATGCCCTAACTTTTACTATGCAGCACTATATAAGAGTAATTTAACAAGCAGCGAGAATCGTTCTGAAACAACGGATAGAACCCGTTATTTCAATGCAAAGAGTGGGGTTATGGCATCAGGTAATAGCCAGATTCTGAACTCCCGTATTTCAGGAGCAAGAGCGGCAGTCAATGTTTCAGGCGGAAATGTTGTTATCGATAATTCAAGAATAGAATTAGGTGCGGTTGCGTCTATACTGGTTGGTGCGGCAAACAGCCTGACCTTGCGAGATGTTACATTGGTTCAAGAGCCAACGGAATCTACCTATAAAGCTGATGGGGCAGAAACTGGTACTACATTAATGGGCTTCAGCGTACTATATCTGTGCGACTCGGAAGGAAAAGCAGCACCGACAACAATTGAAGGCTCGTTTGTTCAACAAGCTTGGATTGATGAAAAGGATTCACAATATGTACCTTCTGCCGGAAAAGATATTATAACTACAGTCTTACAGGAAACTGACTATCTTCACGACATTAATGGTGATGGAACGGATGAGTCATTAAACCTTGGCTTTGCATATATGCCGGAGGAAACCACAAGTTCTGTAACAAAACCAACTAATATTACTGACAACAGAACAGATAAAGAAACGATTCCTTATGAAATGAAAGATGTAAAGGTTCAACTTTCTATTTTATCTACTACTGTGTATGTTTATTCCTATAAAAACACAAACGGCACAGCGAATTCATTTAAGACAGAATCTAACTATGTTCCAAACAAATACAGTGACATCATCACAGTCAGCTATTCTGACACAGCAGATGGCTTGACTACCGGTAAATCCTATGGAACTGACGGTTGGGTATATGAACTGAATGTAGATTTGGATAAATTAAGTGGATATGCTTTTGATTTTTCAAAGCTGTCTATGACTGTAAATGGTGTACCGGTAACAGATTATAAGGTAAATGGTAGTGAAAAGCCTACCTCTCCTGTTGTAGTAACAGCAGGGGGTACCACATATACGCTGACCGCAACTGTGAATGGAAAGGAATATACTGCAACATATAAGGTAACCGGTACCGAAACCAGCAAGGAATCTCCAAGCTTAGTTGCAAGTAATTATGAAGCTGGTTTGTGTGTTGCATCAAGCTATGGCGGAACATGGCACGGCGCTGCCCCGGCACTTGAAGGTATCCAAATTAAGTACTGGAGTGTTGCTGAAAAGCAGTATAAGAGAATTACCCTTTCTGATTATACTCCAACTACGAAAGGACCACAGAATGGTACAAATACTACCTGGACATATTCACCTGATAACGGAGATTTTACTTTGACACTAACCGGTGGTCAGGTACATAGCAGTAATAATGTATATGCAATGCCGGTTGTATGCGATGGAAAGTTGTATTTTGTTGCAGCAACTAGCAAGGGCCTGGTAAATACCGGAAACAGTGCACGTACTATCCCTGTAAGCTACTC
>JAZNYR010000166.1:0-16107 GCA_045594525.1 Clostridia bacterium
TGCACGGAATTAACGTGAACTAATTGTCATTATGCTGTTTAGTTTTCAATGTCCGCTCGCTTGTCCTCTTTCGAAGACAGCTTATTTAGTATATCACACTTTCTGCTGTTTGTCAACACTTTTTTTGAAATTTTTTAAAAAAGTTTTTTCGCAAAAAATAAACGAAACGCAGAAGGTGATAATCATTATAGCACATAGCGTTTCGTTTGTCAAGAACTTTTTTAATATTTTTTTAATTTTTTTACAGCATTACGGATTTACAATTTCCACATCGGTCAAACAGCCTTCCTGACTTTGCACGGGAGCTTCAGGAACAGGTGCCGGTTCCACATAGACGGGTTCTTCATATACCACCTGTTCTTCATAAACAGGTTGTTCTGTCATTGCCTCTCTTTGCGCCTTTGCACCCAGTTCCTGTTCTTTTGTGGAAACAATATTTCCTACCAATTTACTTTTATAAGAAATAAACAGAACATCATCTTCAAAAAGCAATTCTGCTTCCCCGTCAATATCCTCAATCCCTAATGAACTTAATTCCACTTCGCTGCCGTCAGCTAAGATAAATTTTGCTTGGTAAATGGAGTTAAACACTTTGTCTGACGCAACTTCAGAAACGGATTCTTCGGGAATATAAAACACTTCTGCAACCTGGCCTTGTGCAAAAATTGCATCTTCTGCCATCATATTAACAGAATACTCTTCCTGTTCAAAGGTTTTCATCATCACACCGGTTATGTCCTGTCCGGTGCTGTTTTTGAGCAAGAATGTAAGCGCTTCTTCAGATTTGTTTCCAATGGTAATGTCCACCGTCTGCACTTCTTCTTTTACTTCCTCTTTTACAGGTTCAACCTCCTGACCGCAACCCGCCAATCCTAACATCATTACTGCCAGCAATAAACTCATTACTTTTTTCACAGCACATTTCCTCCTATTTGGTAAATTCTGCAGAGGCCACAATCACATACTGATTCTGCATCTCTGCGATAACATTTATTTGAACCGTTCCTTTCGGAACCGTTTCTTCCTTTAGATATAATTGAAACCCGCCGTCAGAGAGATAAAAGGGCTGATAGGTGCTTCTCTCTCCGTCACGGTTTTTAAATTCTACATATAGATTGGTATCCGTCTGCAAAAGTTTTTGTTCCACATTACCGCTGACAGAAAGGTAGGAACCTTGCAGTTCTGCTTTTACGGAAGACTCTGTATCCGTTTTCAAAGCAGAAAGATTCTCTCTTTGGGGTGCGGGCATAACAGGTGCTTCCTCGGCAAAGGAGGAAAGTCTCCTCTCTACCCGTTCAATCACCACAAAATCCGGACGATACTGCTCAATCCGGGTCAGATGATAAGGCACCAATCGGGAAAATCTGGCTTGTCCGAACTCCTCTGCCACAAAGGGCAACAAGCTTTCTCCGAAGGAATCCCGGTACATCAGAAGGCTGTCCGTTTTTTCCGGGTTGGATGTTTCAATCCAATCCTCCATATAATCCTCGGTAGGACAGGTAAACTTCCATGTTTTTTCATAGATATATTCTGTTTCGGGTTTGGTTGCCAACGGATACAGCATTTCATCCAAGTCCCCAATATGGGTTGTCTGCTCGGAGCAAGGCACATTCAGATAGGTTTCATGCTTTTTGCCCATGGCTTCCATCATTGCCCGACAGGCAAGGACCGCACCACGGTTGTTCCAATGAGAATCCTTTTTAAAATACAAAATTTCGTCCTTCTGTTGAAACAGGGAATATAAATCTACATATTCTACACCCGCCTCTTTTAGCTTATTTGCCAGAAGGTCGATATTTTTCTCGGTTCCCTGTAAATAACGGGAGGGCATATACGCCCCGTACAAGCTATTCTTATTGGGTGCAACGGTAAGCAGAAAACGGCTGCCCTGACTTTCTACATATTCCTGCATTAGTTTTAAGTTATGCACAAGGCAAAACCATTCTCGATCTGTCAGCAGATTTTCACCCTTAAAATCAGCCAAGGTACCGCCGTAATACAGCCAGCCTTCTTTTCCCAAAACAACCTGATCGGTGGTGCTGTGATGAAACAAGGTGCCGTACAGACAAGCATTGGCTGTTACCAATTGCTGACGAAAGGCAAACCGATCCTCGAAATACTCTCCCCAATCGGACAAATAATAAAAATTGGGTTTGTCCTCCTCCGTATAGCGGGCGGGGATTTCAGCCAAGGGAGTATTTTCGGAGGTTTGGGTGGTTGGCCAGGCGGTCATACCCACAAAGGGAATCAACAATATGATAAAAATAATTGCAATATAAACAATTGCGTATTTTCGATTCATGACGGTTCTCCTAAAAACGGAAATAAATAAAGGGATTATAAGTGCCTGCAGAAAGATTCAGCATACACAAAACCAACAGCACCAAGCTGTACAAAAAGCCTGCGGTTTTCCAAACACGGGAGGTTTGGTTGATCTTCTGTGACAGAGGCAGACTTCCCAAAAGGGCAACAAGTAAAGTAACCAAAAACAAAGGTGTCATCTGTTCAAATAAGACAGCCGAGCTGCTTACCCCGAAAATTCCAAACATCTCTCCTATCATTTGCATTCCCTGTGTCAGGGTGTCTGCACGGAACACAACAAATCCCAGGCACACCACCAGCAATGTATAGATATGGCGAAGTACCCGAGGCATCTTTTTTACAGGAAGAACCTGTTCTGCCAACATCCATAGTCCATGCCATAGTCCCCACACCACAAAAGTCCAGTTGGCACCGTGCCAAAGCCCTGTGGCAAAAAAGACAATCAGCTTATTGATACAGGTTCGTGTCTTCCCCCGACGGTTCCCGCCCAGGGGAATATATAAATATTCTTTAAACCAAGTGGTCAGAGAAATGTGCCACCTTCTCCAGAATTCCTGAATGCTCTGCGAAATATAAGGATACTCGAAATTTTCACGAAAACGAAAACCGAACATGTGACCAAGCCCGATTGCCATATCACTGTACCCGCTAAAATCAAAATAAATCTGAAACAGATATGCAATGGCTGCCATCCATGCAGCAGGGGTGCTCAAGGCACTTTCTGCAAACAGCGCATCTGCCGTTACCGCCATGGGATTGGAAATCAGCACCTTCTTGGACAAACCAAAAATAAAACGGCGTAACCCGAAGGCGATTTCGGTGAAATCAGCACGGCGATGATAAATCTGCTCATTGATATCATGATATTTTACAATAGGCCCTGCGATGAGCTGCGGAAAAAAGGAAATGTACAGCATAACACAGCCTAGACTCTTTTCCCCTGTTGCTTCCCCTCGATAGACATCAATCACATAAGAAAGGGCCTGAAAGGTGAAAAAGGAAATACCAATGGGCAGTGCCAGACCGGGCAGAGGAAAACTTGTTCCCGCCAGGGTATTGACCGTCCCAAGCATCATATCCAGATACTTAAAGACAAACAACATTCCAATATTTAAAACAACTGCCAATGCCACGATGCCCTTTTGCCCTTTTTTAGCAGTTTCCAACGCTCTGCCAAAGACATAATTCATGATGATACTCAAAAGCATCAAAAACACATAAACGGGTTCCCCGTAAGCATAAAACAGCAAGCTTGCCACAATCAAAAGTGCATTTTTCGCCTTCAGAGAGGGAATAAGATAATATCCCAAAAACACAAGAGGTAAAAACACACACAAAAAAACCAATGAACTAAAAACCACTCCAGATCACTCCCAACGGTATCTCAAGACCGGACTGCTGACCGGTTGCATATAAAAATTGTATCTTCCTATACTGTGTTGAGATTCGGGGTCACAAATGTAAGAGGCGCCGTTCCTATTGATAATAACCCAACCGTGAGGACCGTAACCGCCACGGGCCAGACCTACTTCACCTTGAATAAAATGAGCATCATACCCAAGGCCTTTTGCCAGATGATAAAAGGCAGCGGCATAGCAATAACAATTCCCCTCTCTGTTTTCAAATGCCTGAATGGCATACCATTCGGAAGCATCATACCCTTCCGGGGGGTCCAAAGGAATGGGCAATTTTTTATAATCCACATTTTTTGCTACCCAATTATAGCAGGAATACAAGTCCCAGCCTGCCTGCTGATAGACTTGATTCACTTGTGTTGCCACCCTTGCCGTCGATTCGTCCCCTTCCAGCAAAACAAATGTTCTGCCTAAAGGAAGTTGCATTCCGTTGTTCAGATGCACATAGAAATCCACCGTATAGTTCCCAAAATGGAACTGATGATCTCCTGCCTGTACAAGAGCACCGTAAGAACCGTCCTCCCGAAGCTCAAGTTCCTTCCAACTCATATCACTCTGGTCCTCTGCACACCAAGTCACCGCAATCACCCTTGCAATTTCAGAGGATGCGGTTACCTCTCCTGCCTTTACCCAAAAGTTTCCGATTGTTGTATCCATGACAGTTGCACTTAACGCACCAAAATTTGCAGAAATGGGAAAATCGGAAAGTTCCCCCGCCATGGTGGTTTCACAAAATCGGTGCAACAATGCCGCACACTCTCCGCGGGTGGCATAATTTTGCACTCCTAAGGTTCCATCCGGATAACCGTCCACGATCTCCTTTTCTACCAGCCAGCTCATTGCCTCTGTTTGAGTTTCGTTCAAAAGAGACGCATCGGAAAACTGCTGTAAATCGGACCGAGCAGAAGTATCAAAGTTTCGGTTTTCTGCATACAGATACAGCATTTCGCTTATTTCACCACGGGTAAGAGGCTGATTCAAATCAGCAATTTTATACGGATATACACCCGATTCCTGTCCCCAGGAGGCTGCCTCCTGATACCATGCACCTGACAGTTCTTCCAAAAGGGTTGCCGAGGGCTGATCGGACAAATTCCATAGTATGGAAATCAACTGTGCCTTTGTAATAGTAGCATCAGGAGAAAACCGATTGTTACCCATACCGGTCATCATCCCTTTGTTGATGGCATATTCTACCGCTTCATAATAATACTCTCCGCCATCCACATCATCGAACATATAGGGCTCAAATACAACTGCACCCTCTCCCTGATTCGCAAAAACGGCGGTGCCGGAAAGACATAGCACCGCTGCAATCAATACTGCAATCATTCGATTTAACTTACTCATGTTACCCATAACCTCACTCAATTTTTATCTTGTTCAGTATATCACAGCCATTCCTCGGTTGTCAAGAATTATTAAACGGATTCTCTCTTCCTTTTTTTGCTTGGAAGGGGATTTCCCGTTCTTTATTGTTATCCTTTATATTATATCACTCTTTTTTGAAAAAGTAAAGCTATTTTAACACCTCGCAAAGAGATTTTGCAAAAAGCCGTGCTCCTCTTTTTGCTTCCTCCATGGAATTGCCGCTGGCGGCAACCTCTACGATCAACATCCCCGGTGCAAGATGCTGATTAAACCGTTCCTTTCTTATATTAAGAGGACGGGCCAGGCCGGGGGCAACAGAGTCCATAGCCTGTTGAATCTTTAATGCGAAGGCAAGATTGGTTTCCCAATTGGTATGATGAAGCCCTCCTTCCTCTGTTCCTGCAACCAGCATAATCTGCCCTGTCTGTTCTCCGCTGATTTCTGACACCACTTTCAAACTTTGCCCGTCCTCCATTGTTGCCGCGTCCCGATGCACATCTAACACAATCTGAATGGTGGGATTTTTTTCAAGCTGTTGTTCCACCGTTTCCAGGCAACGGGAATATGACCCGTTATAATCTGTATCGTGGACTGTTTTATCGTGAACCACTTCTATCCCCTCTTTTTCCAGATAAGAAGTAATCGCCTCACCGATGGCGGTCACATTTTTGTCAGGGTCGGTTGACCGTTCCTCCGGTGCATATCCTTCCGAGGTGTGGGTATGTACAATTAAAACCTGAGGCTTTCCCTTCTTTACAGGCAAAAAATCGAGGGGTTGACAAAGGAGTGATTTTGTATCAATATCAAAAGAAGTCTGATTCCGAAGGGACGGTTCAGGTACCGTTACCAAAGCTGGTACGGATTTTGGAAGCTCAGGAAGGCTTTGGTTCTTTTGCTCCATGGCAAAAATCACATTGCTCATCTGAAGCAAGGACTCAGACCAGTTTGTTTTCTCCTCTGCCAAAAACACACGATTTAACAGCGACTTGGTCTGTTCTGTGGATAATTCTAATCGTATTCCGCGAAACAGCCAAATCACAAGAACAGCACCTGCTATAAAACAAAAATATGGTATCTTTTTCATACTTGTACACCTCTTACTTCTAATCTATGCGGACAAATTATTTTTGAGAATTGTTTTTTTGTTATTTACATTCCCATAAAAATCAGTTATAATAGAAGGTAGAGTAACATTTGGAGGTACTGATTTTGAAGAGGACGCAGTATGAAGATGCTTTTGATAAAGTAAACATTCAGTTTGGCGGACAGGGTGTTTTACAGTACGCGAAGCTACGCTTTGTTTCCAAACGGTTTTTTGATGACTTTAAACAACTGATTCGTTCTGACCGCTGGGGAGAAGTTGCTTTTTTTGTGGAGCGGAAAAACGGGAAACACATTGTCATTCGTTCTCAAAGTTATCCCAAGGGTGTGTACCGTGTTCCCACAGGCGGAATCCATTATGAAGAAGAAGTTTCCCATGCCTTGTATCGGGAAATCGGGGAAGAACTGGGTCTGAGTGTTGATACTCCCCGTTTTTTAGGAGCAGTCCTTTATGAAATCTGTTGCTGTGAAGAAAAGATACATTTTATTTCCTTTGTGTTCCGCTTAAAGGAAACGGGAGGAACCATTTTAGAGGATGCAACCGAACAGGAAATTCACGAATATCTGGAGGCAGACAAGGAAAAGCTTTCTAAAATCTGCCATCATCTTAAGTATAATCGGGGGTCCTGGCAGGATTGGTGTCAATTTCGGTTACAGACCACTTCCTTTTTATTACCTTATCTATAATACGGGAGGAATTCGATGAAAAAAACAATTCCCATTATACTTGCAGCCATGCTTGCCATCGTTCTGGTGGCATCTGCCTGTGTTCTGTTGTTTACTTGCTATATTCAGCAAACCATTGCATACGGCGTGCACCTTTCCGCCTTGTCCTTAGAAGAAAAAACCTTGGAACGGGCAAAGGAACAAGTGATGCTGGCAGCAGAGGGCATCACTCAAAAACCGATCACCGTATCTTATAACAATGTAGAAATCCTTTTCCGTTTGGAGGAGGTAGGAGCAAAAATTGACTGGGAAGACGGCGTCAATCAATGTTTTCTGTTGGGAAAAACGGGAAATGTATTTATCCGCGCCAAGGATATTTTGTTAGCACGAATGGGAGGCACCGTTCTTTATCCCAATATTTCCTATAATGAAGAGGACTTGGCAAAAAAGCTGAAACCCTTACAGAGAAGAATCAAAACCCCCGTTAAAGAAGCCACAGTAGAGTTAGCGGGAGATTCCATTGTGATCACCCCGGGAGAAAAAGGGAATGTGTTTGATACAGAAAAACTGATGCAGGATATTTTAGATGCATTGCTGTCTGAAAACACTGAGTCTGTGGCTCTGACTACAAAAACAGTAAAACCCTCCCCTGTTTTGGTGGAGGATTTGGCAGACCGATATTTTAAAGACCCTGTCAATGCCCGCTATGTGACCGAAAACGGGGAAATTTCCATTATTCCCGACGAGGACGGGGTTTCCTTTGACAAGGAAGCTGCAGGGGAATTGTTAAACGAAAAGCAGAAAATTTATGAGATTCCGCTGATTTATACCAAGGCAAGCGTTACTTATACCGACCTTGATGCCAATATTTTAAAAGACACCATTGCCACCTACACCACCTCTTACGGCTCCGGTGACGAGGGACGAAATTATAATGTAGAATTAGCGGCGGAACGGTTAAACGGGATTATTATAGAAGCAGGTGAAACCTTCTCCTTTGTGGAACAAATCGGTGACGGTTCAGAAGAACGAGGATTCCGAAAAGCCAATGTATATTCCAGAGGAGAGGTTGTTCAGGAAGCGGGAGGCGGACTTTGTCAGGCGGCATCCACCCTGTATTCCGCTGTGCTTTATGCAAATTTAGAAATTGTTTCAAGAACCGCTCATACCCTGCCCGTTTCTTTTATTCCTGCGGGACAGGATGTGACCATATCTTCGGATATTGATTTTCAGTTTAAAAACAATCAGCTGTTCCCCATTCGGATTTTAACCAGCACCAACGGCAGCACCCTGACCATTACACTACAGGGTACCGTGGCCCACCCGGATCAGACAGTTACCATCAGCAACAGTCTGACCGAAACCATTCCCTATCACAGCAAAACCGTTATGACGGATGAATTGCCCTCAGGAAAACAGGAAATCATTCAGAACGGAACGGACGGAAGCGTTGTAACCACCTACCGCATTATCACCCAGAACGGGGAAACGGTAAAAAGCGAGCTTGTTTCCACCAGCCGTTATGAGCCTATCCCAAAGGTGATTCGTGAGGGCGTATAGAAAAATGCACACACCAGGGGCTGTAGCAAAAACAAAATTACTTTGCTACAGCTCCTTTTTTAACATCTCAATTTTTTTGATGAATAAAATCGAATGATGTCGGTTATCCTATGCTCGGGGTGATAATTCTTGAAACCGAATCATAGAAAAAATGTGCAACCCTATGACACCTACGCTCTTTCCGAGCCACACATCAGGGACAAACGAACCAATGTAGCAATTCCCTCTCAGGAAAATGTGGAAGAGGCAAAAGAGTTTGTAGATGAAAATAAGAAATAAAAAGGAGTCAACAGACTCCTTTTTATGCAAAAAAAGACCGAATCCATTTGGGATTCGGCTTCCAAATATAAAAATAAAAAAAGGAGGGAAAATGAAAAAACATTTAACAATGTTACAAGTTAATTATACCACCCTTTTCTTTATTTTGCAATACATTTTTTCGACAAATATCACAAATAGGCGGCGTTGTTTTTGTTGAAATGTTACAATTAGTCCTCCTTTTTGAGAAAAAGCAAGGGAATCAGAGCACAGCCGATGTGAAAAATGTGCCACACACGGAGGGAAACACGCCACTCGGTTTCAATGGTAACGCCGGGCTTGTTAAATTCAGGCAATATCTGAATTTTTGTTTGTTCCACTCCGATAAAATGTTGCACCATGGCATACACTTCATACACCAGTCCCGAAACGGTGCCGTACACCAGCGCTGTTGCCGCAGCATCTTCAAAGCCGCCTACATACAAAAATTCCAACCGTTCAATCCGCAGCTTCTTTCTTCCCCGTTTCAAGGCTTTTTTCAGATGTTTCTTGCTTTTTTTATAAAAGGCTTTCCATTTCTTTACGCGCTTTAAAAATCCTTCCGACTTTTTCTGCGGTTTGGAAGCCATTTTTTTCTCTTTCTTTTTATGTTTCAGCAAAACACCCCAAATCCGAATATAGACAAAGGAGGCTTTCTCACGATACCCGAAGGTCACTTTAATTTTTGTGAACAGAAAACCTGTCAACAATAACAGCAATCCAGCAATCAGATATTTCACCATCTGTTCCAACTCCTACGCTTGGTTCTGATTGATTTGTTCTAAAGTCAGCTGCTCCATGCCCGCCAGCAAATCCGTGCCGGGCAGTTCGTCCAAAGAACTTAATCCAAAGCAGCGTAAAAATTCCTGGGTTGTTCCATATAAAATGGGTTTTCCGGGAGAATGATGCCGACCCCGTTCTTCAATCAGTTCACGGGACAACAGCTTGTTGATTACCCCCGAGCAATCCACGCCTCTCACTTGCTCAATCACCGATTTAATCACCGGCTGGTGATAGGCAACAATGGAAAGCACCTCCAGTGCGGCACGGGACAAGTCGGGAGATTTGGCAGGGTTTAACAAAATCTGAATGGCATCAAAATGCTCCGAACGGGTACAAATCTGATAGCTGTCTTCCAATTTGATGATACGAAGCCCCCCGTGCTTATAGTTATACCGACTCATAAAGCCATCCAGCAATTCTTGCATTTTCACGGGTTCTTCCTCCAAGGCTGTGGCAAACCGTTGAACAGAAATCGGGGTTCCTGCTGCAAACAGCATGGCTTCCAACATGGAATCAAGCTCCTGCTGTGTCATTTGTTCCATTTTTTGCTCCCTCCTTTAATCCGATCTGTACCTCACCGTCTGAATACACGGTAATCTGTCCACCTTTTAACATTTCCAAAATCCCTAAAAACATGGCAACCACATGTGCCTTTGAGGGCAAGGAACGAAACAACCAGCGAAAAGGACATCTCTTTTTTTCTCTTAAAAGTTCCGTAAGCTGTGCAATTTTTGCTTGAACAGAAACCTTTTCCCGCCCTACAATTTCACCGAAGGCGCGGTGAGGAATCAGTTCCTCATCCTGACGGTTTTGCAGTAATTCCTGAACAATTTCAAACAAATCATACACCGATATATTGTCCAGATTGTTTTCTATTTTTCCTTTGGGAAGGGGGTCAGGTGTTTTGCAAATCATGTGTTTTCCGATAGGCTCCCGTTCCTTTAAATAAGCACTTGCGGCTTTATACTTGGCATATTCCAATAATTTTTCCACAAGCTCCGTTCTGGGGTCTTCCGTCTCCTCAACCATAGGGTTCACCGGAAGTAACATACGGGATTTAATATACAAAAGCTGTGCCGCCATGGCAACAAACTCGCTTGTAATTTCCAGATTCAGTTCCTTCATTTTTTCTAAATAGTCCATATACTGTTTGGAAATTTCCGCAATGGGAATGTCGTAGATGCTGACCTTATTCTGCTGAATCAGATACAGCAATAAATCCAGCGGTCCTTCAAACACTTCCAGACTATAAGACAACTGTTGGTTCATCCCATAAACCTCACAATCAAAAGAATAATTGAATTTACAATATGTAACAATCCTGTTAGTAAGTTGTCCACTCCACGGTTTAACAAACCGTCAAAAGTATCATTCAAATAAATCAATGCAATTAAAAGAAGAAATCCGTACCGTTCGTACCGCAGTACCACACGATATGCCTTCTCAGGAAGCAGCGCAAACACCACTTTGGACCCGTCAAGAGGGGGAATGGGCAAGCAGTTAAACACCGCCAACCCTAAATTCATATACACCATAGTCCAGACAAAGGTCAGTACCAAATCAGGAACAGACACAAAAACCTGAACAATACCGTAAATCAGCAAGGTCAGAAATGCCAATAAAATATTGGAAATGGGACCCGCAATGCTGACAAGCACCGTTCCCAGCCGAAAATTTTTATAGTAATTGGGATTAATGGGCACAGGCTTTGCCCAGCCGAACCGAAACACCAGCATACAAAGCGCCCCTACCCAATCCAGATGATGAAGAGGGTTTAGTGAAAGCCGTTTCATCCGCTTTGCAGTGGGGTCACCCAGCCAATAAGACACCAGACCGTGACTGCATTCGTGCACTGTCAGACACACAAGCACTGCAACCACTGAAATCAGAAGTTCCAATCCTTTTTCCAGCATTCTTTCTCACCTTCTTATATGTCGTTACGAACCAAATCCTCATAGCTTTCCCGACGGACAATCACGCGGGATTCTCCGTCTTTTACCATGACAACGGCAGGTCTTGGAATCCGATTATAATTGCTTGCCATGGAATAATTATAAGCACCGGTGGAAAGGACCACCATAATATCTCCTGCCTCAGGTTCCTGAAGAGCGACCTGTTCTCCCAGCAAGTCTCCCGATTCGCAGCATTTTCCCGCTACGGTAACCGAAACATTCTTTTCCTCTGCCGCCTTGTTGGCAAGGAGCATTTCATATTCCGATTGATATAAAATATACCGGGGATTGTCGCTCATACCCCCGTCCACCGAAACATAGGTGCGGACATTGGGGATTTGTTTTACAGAGCCTACGGTGTACAGGGTAATTCCCGCTTCTCCTACAATAGAACGGCCCGGTTCCATCAGGATAAAGGGTAGCTCTATATTACGGTCATGTGCAATTTTCTTCATTGCTTCCGAGATTTTTTTCATATAGTCACGATAGGCAATGGGCTTGTCCTTTTCGGTATAACGAATGCCGTAGCCACCGCCTAAATTCAGCACTTTCAAAGTGATTCCCAAGGTATCCCTTACCTGTACCACAAAGTCCATCATCCGTTCTGCCGCCAGTAAGAAGGGCTTTTCATCAAAAATCTGGGAACCGATATGGCAATGAATCCCCGTCAATTCTAAATGGGGCTTCGTAGCCGCCAACTTGGCAAAAGCATACGAATCGCCGTTTTCCAGCACTGTTCCGAATTTACAGTCAATGTGACCGGTCTGAACAAAGCTGTGGGTGTGAGCGTCAATCCCGGGTTTAATGCGGAACAAGATGGACTGCTTCACGCCCAAATCCCCTGCAATGGTATTGAGCAGAGAAAGCTCTTCACGGCTGTCAACCACGATATGACCAACCCCGGCTTTTACTGCCATCATCAGCTCTTCTTTTGTTTTATTGTTTCCATGAAAGCAAATTTTATCTGCAGGAAAGTTGACAGACAGGGCGGTATATAACTCGCCTCCCGACACGACATCAATCCCTAACCCTTCCTGCATCACAATCCGATACATTTCCTTGGAAGAAAAGGCCTTGCTTGCGTACAACACCAAGCCTTGTCCACCGTAAAATTCTTCCATGGACTCACGGTACTGCTTACAATTATCCCGAATCACCCGCTCGTCCATGACATAAAGGGGGGTCTGATATTCCTTTGCCAGCGCAACCGTATCGCAACCGCCAATCTCAAGATGCCCCTGTTCATTTATTTTCAATGACTCATTTTGGACCATTTGTTGTTCACCTCTAACTTATTAACCTACCTTTAATCATACCATAAAAAACCTCTTTTGGCAAGAGGGATTTTAACCAACAGTTCCTTTAGGTTGCCCCTCTGCCTTATGAATCATGTGCAAACAACGAAATCTGTTCTAAATTCTTCTATCAACGCATATATTATACAGGTTTCAAATTTTAACAGAAAGGCGATACGAAGATGAAAAAAGAACTGGTAGCAATGATTCTGGCAGGGGGTCAGGGAAGTCGGTTGGGAGCACTGACTTCCCATGTTGCAAAGCCTGCTGTTCCCTTCGGGGGAAAATATAAAATGATTGATTTTGTGTTAAGCAACTGTACCAATTCAGGGGTGGACACAGTTGGGGTACTAACCCAATATAAGCCTCTGGATTTAAACGCCCACATTGGCAACGGTGCTCCCTGGGATCTGGATGTGAGACGGGGCGGAATCAGCCTGCTCCCTCCCTACATGAGAAAAACCACCGCTGAATGGTATCGGGGAACCGCCAATGCGGTGTATCAGAATCTATCATACTTAGAGCAGTACCATCCTGAATATGTATTGATTTTATCAGGGGACCACATTTATAAAATGAATTACGGCAAAATGTTAGAGCTTCACAAAAAGAAGAAGGCAGAGGCCTCCATTGCGGTCATTGATGTCCCTCAGGAGGAAGCAAAACGGTTTGGTATTTTAAATATCAACGGAGACCGAAGGGTTTTGGATTTTGAAGAAAAACCCCGTCATCCCAAAAGCACCCTTGCTTCCATGGGCGTTTACATTTTTAATTTCGATGTATTAAAACAAGTTCTTACCGAGGACAACGAAAAAGAACGAAGTGCCCATGATTTCGGAAAAAATATTATTCCTTCCATGCTGGAATCGGGAAGACGGCTGTATGCCTACCCCTTTACAGGATATTGGCGGGACATTGGCACCATAACCAGCATCTGGCAGGCGAATTTGGATTTGCTGTCTCCTGACAATCCTTTGGATTTATACAACAAGGACTGGCAGATTTACACCCGCCCCAGCGACATGACTCCCCACTACATTGCCCCCTGTGCCAAAGTGGAAAACGCCTTGATTTCTCAGGGATGCTCTATTTACGGCACGGTAAAAAGGTGCGTGGTGTTTCCCGATGTTACGGTGGAAAAAGATGCGGTAATAGAGGATAGTGTGATTATGTCAGGCTGTCGGATTTGTTCGGGGGCTCATGTGAAAAAAGCCATTCTTTGCGAACAGGTCACCATAAATCCCAGCACCTTCGTCGGAAACGGAACAGAAATTACAACAATCAGTCCCGAAACACAAATTCAACAAGAATCTGTTGTAGCAGGCTAAAGGAGGAAACGATGAAACACAATGTTATGGCAATTTTAAATTTAGAAGAACGGGAACAGGAAATCAGAAGCTTAACCGCATTTCGTCCCATTGCAACCATTCCCATTGCAGGACGGTATCGGGTGATTGATTTTATGCTTTCCAACATGGTCAACGCAGGAATCCGTCAGGTAGGAATTTTTTCCAAAAAGAGCACCCGTTCCCTTGCCGACCACCTAAGCGCGGGGAAACCATGGGATTTGAATTTGAAGCACAGCGGTTTGTTTCTGTTTGACCATACCCTTCTGGGCTATCATAATTACGACGCCAAAATTTTCGGTAACAACATGGAGTTCCTCAAAAAAAGTGAGGCAGATTTTGTGGTGATTTCCTCCTCGTATATGATTTACAATATGGATTTGCAACAGGTGATACAAACCCATTGTGAGTCCGGAAACGAAATTACTGTTTTGTATCACCCCACTCGCCATGCGTATCGGGAATTTTTAAACTGTGATACCTTGCAGTTTGACGAAAAGGAAACCCTCATAGGGCACAGTAAAAACATCGGAGCGGACAGCAATGCAAATATCTGCATGGAATTGTTTGTGATGAAAACGCAAACCTTGATTCGGCTGATTCATCAGGCGGTTCGCACGGGAGAAACTTGCTCTTTTTGCGAATTTCTTATGAAAAATTTGCAGCATTTCAGAACGGGAGGGGTAAGTTTTCACGGCTATGTGGCCTGTATCAATTCTATTTCTTCTTATTATCGAACCAATATGGAGCTGTTGAACCCGAAGGTAAAAGAAGAGCTGTTTTGTCCCGCAAGGCCTGTTTATACCAAAATCAAGGATGCGCCCCCCGCTCTTTATGACGGGGAAAGCCGAGTTACAGACAGTCTGACCTCAGACGGCTGTTTCCTTTCCGGAACGGTGCATCACAGTATTTTATCCCGATTTGTCACGGTGAAAGCGGATGCTTTGGTGCAAAACTGCATTGTTTTGCAGGGTGCGGTCATTCATGAAGGGGCAAAACTGAACCATGCCATTATCGAAAAAGGGGCGGTGATTCATCCGGGCACCGTCATTTCCGGCACCCCGGATTTTCCCGCGGTCATTGAGAAAAAGCAGGATACGGCATTGTTTCAAATAGTTTAAAAAAGGTGTAGCAAAATGCGCACACCACACAAGGTAAAAAAGGGCTGTAGCAAAACGAAATCATTTTGCTACAGCCCATGAAATTTATTTGTATGATTAAGAGAGTGGCGGAATGAGAAATTCTTCCTCTTTCTCCTCTATAAAAATCCTGTCCATCCCAAGAGGAGCAATACCGATAGCCACCAGCATAATCACATGGAAAATAATGACCGATGCATGGTTTGTAATTGCCGAAAAAGTGTAGCCTAAAAACCTTGTAATACCGAAAGCCCACGAATAAACCGTTATTCCGAACAAGAAATATACCAAAGCGGTAACTGCCATATAGAGAAAATACGCAATATAGTTTGTCAGATAATAGATATATTTTTTCCTTAAATCATAGTAACAATGCTTTAACATATCCACATTAATCAACACAAAAATCAGAGCACCTAAGGGCAGACAAACCTTTAAAATCTTTTGTGGGTTTTCCAAATTCAAATAGCTTATCAAAATGCACGCAATGGATAACACCACAGTCCATGCCATTAACTCGACAAATCTGCGGATAATCAAATATCTTTTTAACACCGAAGGGGTCGGTTCCATAGGAAGCTGTTGTTCTAACATAGGTTCTAAAATCACCATTCCTTTCCCGTTTTTTTACCATCTATTTTGTAATTGTACCATTAAATCAACCGTTTGTCAAGAACCTCTGATGAAAAAAGAGCTGTAGTAATTCATTTTACTACAGCTCAGATTGCTGACAAACCCACCATTTTCAGGTGGGTTTGTGTCGTATATATTAGATTTTTGATAATTCTTGATAGAAATTGCTTATCTCTTTTCCAGAGGATATTTGCAATCTTCTTCATGTTCTGTACTGCTGCAGTGAG
>JAZNYR010000167.1:0-3675 GCA_045594525.1 Clostridia bacterium
CGTTCTTCTTTTGCACGGGTCAAGCTTTCGGAAAGGGCATCCTTACGGGAAAGACATTCTTTTGCCTTACTTTCCGTTTCTTCGGCTTTTTTATGGAGTTCTTCTGCTTCCTTCTTTTTCTGTTCTATGGAAGCGGTCAATTCATCCAGACGGCTTTGATAGGTTTCCTCCAGTGCATCTACATGGGAAAGAGCGGCTTTCAATTCACCAAGCTCCGCCGTTACTCCTACCAAATCTTCATTTTTTTCTTTTAACAGAACTTCTGCCTCTCTCACCTTTTGTTCTGTCTTGCCAAACTCCAATAAAAGGGCATCCACAGATCTTTTGGTCTGTTGCATTTGGGAATCAATCTGTGTTAATTCTTCTTCCTTTTCCCCTTTTTTTCGGCTGTTTTCCCCTACGGATTCTTCAAACTGTTTTTGTTCTTCGTAAAGTCTTTCCATAGAGGTCTGATTCTGGGCAATGGTATCCTGAAAAATGGTGATTTCGCTTAAATGCTGTTGGATTCTTCCCTCTTGGGCAGAAATTTTTTCGCGAATGCCTGCGATTTTCTCGTCCGTTTCTGCATTTCCCTTATAAAGCATATCCACTTCTTTTTCCAAGGATTCCATCAGCTGACGGGCATCGGTCATCTGACTGTTCACATCCGAGATGTTTGCCTCAATTTCCGACAAGGTCTTTTTGAATTTTGCAATGTTTTCAATGGAAACGCTGACCTCCAACTGCTTTAACCGGTCCCGCAATAATAAGTATTTCTTTGCTGTTTCCGATTGGCGCTCCAATGGACCGAGTCTATCTTCAAGCTCGGTTAAAATATCATAAAGACGGGTCAGATTGTCCTCCGTCCCGTTTAGTTTCCGTTCCGCTTCCAGTTTGCGGTATTTGTATTTGGAGATTCCTGCCGCTTCTTCAAAAATCTGACGGCGGTCCTCTGCCTTATTACTCAAAATCTCATCAATCTTACCCTGGCCGATGACAGAATAACCGTCCCGAGCAAGGACTGTATCCATAAATACCTCGTGGATGTCTTTTAACCGACAGGCAGCACCGTTAATAAAATATTCACTTTCTCCCGAACGAAAGACTCGTCTGGTGACAGTAATTTCCGCAAAATCAATCTCCATTCTGCGGTCGTTATTATCAATCACAATGGACACCTCTGCAAACCCAAGCGCCTTTCTGTCCTGGGTGCCTGCAAAGATGACATCTTCCATTTTACTGCCGCGCAAATGCTTGGCACTTTGCTCCCCCAACACCCAACGGATGGCATCGGAAATATTACTTTTTCCGCTTCCGTTAGGGCCTACAATCATGGTCAGTCCCTGACTGAAATCCAAAGACACTTTATCGGGAAAGGATTTGAAGCCTTGCATTTCCAATCGTTTTAAGTACATAATTACCTCCATGGATAAAATTATCCTTATCTATCATATAATTTTTCTGTAAATTTGTCAATAGGTAATTGACAATTTACCCCATTTTATTTATAATAAAAATACAAGCGAAACAAGAAAGCAAGAGCCCTATTGAAAAAGTCTTTTATTTTAGTGTTATGTCTATTATGTTTAAGCGGATGCAGTCCCAAAACAGAACCCCTTCCCACGCCGGAGCCTGTCACCCTTTCTTTGGTTGCGGCAGGAGACAATCTGATTCATTCCACCGTTTATCTGGACGCTGCAAAAAATGCGGCACAAAACCCCGAGCGGGACTATGATTTTCTTCCCATTTACAGATTTGTGGCAGATAAAATCAAGGAAGCCGATATTGCCTTTTATAATCAGGAAACACCTCTGGGGGGAACGGTGATCGGTCTTTCTGATTACCCTTGCTTTAATTCCCCACAGGAGCTGGGCGAGGATATGATGACCTTGGGTTTTGATGTAGTCAATCACGCCACCAACCATATTTTAGACCGTGGTGAGGAAGGCATCGGCAACACCATTTCCTTTTGGAAACAACATCCTGAAATGACGGTTTTGGGCATTGATGACGGCACCTATCCCGAAATTCAATACACCCAAACCAAAGGAATTACAATTGCATGGCTGGGGTACGGCTACGGAACCAACGGTCTCACCTTGCCCGAAGGCAGCCCCTATTCTGTCCGTCTGATTGAGGAGGAGAGAATCTGTCAGGCAGCAAGAGAAGCAAGACAAAATGCTGATTTGGTGATTGTGTCCCTTCATTGGGGGAACGAATATCAGATGGAGCCAAGCATGGAACAACAGGCATTGGCAGGAAGGTTGTCCCGTGAAAATGTGGATTTGATTATCGGCCACCATCCTCATGTGATTCAGCCTGTGAAATCCATTACCCGCCCCGACGGCAAAGAGATGCTCATCGCCTACTCTCTTGGTAATTTTGTTTCTGCACAAGACATGGCAAATTCCATGCTTCAGGGAATGTTAGAGGTGGAATTTTCAGGGGTGAAGGGTGATATGGAAGTGTCTTACGGAAAATTTATCCCCTTAATCAATCACTTTGACAACGGATACTGTAATTTTGCGGTCTATCCTTTTTCGGAATACAGTCCCGAAATCGGGGCAACTCACGGAGTTCGTGCCTTTGATCCCGTATTTTCTTACGAATATATGGATGCTCTGATTCATAATACTGTATCAGATTCTTTTCTTGAGGGAAAAAATTTCAAATAAAATGTCGGAATTTTCTTGACTTTTTCGTCAATAAGAGATATAATTAAAACGATGTTTATTTTTAGGAGGAGTAAGTTTTATGGTTCAATATATTTATCAGAATGTGTTTCGTGTATTCAAAGAAAAGCCTGTTGTGCTGTGGGGAACTTCCTTGTTGAGTATGCTTCTTACCCTGCTGGCAACCGCTTTTTCTGTGTTACCGATTATTTATCTGCCCATTGTTTTGGTACTTAACGCATCCATGGCGGTGATTTATGTCAAGGGTTATCGGAGAGAAGCTTTCGCCTCCCAGGATTTATTTGCAGGATTCCAAAACTTCCTCCATGTAGCAGGCGGTATGGCATGGATGGCTCTTTGGCTGATTCTGTGGGCATTGATTCCTGTGGTAGGACCCATTATCCTGATTGTGAAATCACTGTCTTACAGTTTAACCCCCTATATCCTGATGACCGAGCCTGAAATTTCTGCCACAGAGGCACTGAAGGAATCCATGAAGCTGACAAAGGGCTATAAGGGAAATATGTTCCTGACCTATCTGGTATTCGGCGTTGCAATCTGGATTGTCATCTTTGTGTTGTCAATGTTGACTGCTATCGAAGTTTTGAGCATGGTATTCGGATTCTTGCTTTTACTGGCTGTCTTGATTTTGGTGTTGTTTGCACCCTTGTTTGCAGGACTTTTACAAGCAGCATTTTACGATGAAATCCAAAAAGCAGTGGCATTTGCAAAAGAACATCCCGGTGAAGTATATCAGCCTGAATATTTGAAACTGCAACCCATTTATGTTCCCTACCCTGTGGAAGCATTGGAAGCAGCAAAACAAGCGAATGTCCCCGAACCGCCCAAAACGGAAGAAGTAAAAGCAGAAGAAAAATAATAAAAAAGGGGTCAGAAGTTTCTTCTGACCTCTTGACTTCTCTTGCCATTTATGGTATAATAAAACACGATATGGGGGTATAGCTCAGTTGGTTAGAGTGCTTGCTTGACATGCAAGAGGTCGCAGATTCGAGCTCTGCTATCC
>JAZNYR010000168.1:0-2977 GCA_045594525.1 Clostridia bacterium
CGTTTCTCGGTGTCTGCCCAGCTTGCTGACTTTGCCAGCAAGCTGGAAAGGAACCTGACCGGGTTCCTTTTTTGATGCAAAAAAGAAAATAGTTGAAATAAAAAGAAAAATATGGTATAATTATTTTGTATTACTTTCCAAATTCGGAAAAGAATAGGAGAAATGATATGAAGAAAAAGTGGATTGTACTGATTGTAATTGTTGCAATTCTGGTGTTGTCTTTGCTGTTTAAGGGAATTGCAATGCTTGCAGAATACTATGACAGTACCTCGGAGGACAAGCAGCAGGTTGTGGTCAGCATTGCAGAAGGAAGCACCGTAAATCAAATAGCGAATCAGTTAAAAAAAGCAAATGTAATTGACTCTAAATTTGTATTTAAGCGTAAAGTGGCAGCTTCCGGTTATGATTCTTTGCAATACGGTGAATTTACATTGGATACGGGAATGTGCGTTGAAGATGTGGTTTTGATTCTGGCAACCCAAGGTGCCCAGAAGGAAAGTTTTTCCTTTGTGGTACCCGAAGGATATTCGGTGGAGCAGATTTGTGCAAAGGCAGTAGAAAACGGGATTTGTACAGAAGAAGAGTTTTATCAGGTGCTGGACAATGAAACATTTCCTTATGAATTTATTAAAGAAATTCCTGAGGACAGACCTTATACGCACAAATTACAGGGCTTTTTGTTCCCCGAAACCTATTCCTTTGATTCGGATACAGATGCTTATCTTCTCATTGATACCATGCTGGCGGAATTTGATAAGCATTATCAGAATTTAAAGAATATTCCTTCAGAAAATTCCTTTTATGATTTGATGACCGTTGCCGCGCTGGTGGAACGGGAATCCCGTCTGGATGAGGAACGCCCCGCCATTGCGGGAGTCATTTACAATCGGATTGAAGAGGATATGTTATTGCAGATTGACGCATCGGTTGTGTATGCTTGCTCCGAGGGACTTTATGATATGGAACAGGTGCTGTATGAGGATTTAGAAGTGGATTCCCCTTATAATACCTATCAAAATACAGGGATGCCCGCAGGGCCTATCTGTAATCCCGGAATCGAATCCATCAAAGCGGCATTGCTTCCCGAGAAGCATGAATATTTCTATTACCATACCGATGAAGAAAAACAGGACGGCAGTCATATCTTTACAGAAACTTTTGAGGAACATACCTCTACCATGGTATATGAGGAAACAGAAGAATAATGATTCTTGTCGGGAAACAAATTGTTTCCCGATTTTTTTAAATATAGAAAAAATTTTCAAAAAAAGCTTGCAATTACAAAAAAAATGTGGTATAATATCATGGCAATAATTAAGAATACACACATTTCGGGAGAGTGGACAGGTTGCCCAAAGGGTTTGTCAGCTTGAGGAACGAGGTGGAGGTATCAAAAAACAGGAGGTATGTAAAAATGGCAGTTATTGCAATGAAACAACTGTTGGAAGCCGGTGTTCATTTCGGACACCAAACCAGAAGATGGAACCCCAAAATGGCGGAATACATCTTCACAGAAAGAAACGGGATCTATATTATTGACTTGCAAAAGACAGTAAAGAAGATCGAAGAAGCGTATGACTTCATCAGAGAAGTTGCTGCAAACGGGGACGATGTTCTGTTTGTAGGAACCAAGAAGCAGGCTCAGGATTCCATCAAGGAAGAAGCAGAACGGGTAGGAATGTACTTCGTAAATGCAAGATGGCTGGGCGGTATGATGACCAACTTCAAAACCATCCGCAAAAGAATCGACAGATTGAATCAGATTAAGAAGATGGAAGAAGACGGCACTTTTGATTTGCTGCCTAAGAAGGAAGTTATCAAGTTAAAGGGCGAACTGGAAAAGCTGGAAAAATTCCTGGGCGGTATCAAAGAAATGAAGCGTTTGCCCGGTGCTCTGTTCGTAGTTGACCCCAAGAAAGAACACATTGCAATTATGGAAGCAAAGAAATTGGGTATTCCCGTTGTTGCAATTGTTGATACTAACTGCGACCCTGAAGAAGTGGATTATGTAATCCCCGGCAACGATGATGCAATCCGTGCCGTTAAGCTGATTGCTTCTACTATGGCAAATGCGATCTTAGAAGGAAAGCAGGGCGAACAGTTTGCAGCAGAAGAAACAGAAGAAGCTGCAACAGAAGAATAATTCAAATCTGAAATCGAACCGAAAGGATTGTGAATAATATGATTACAGCACAAGCTGTGAAAGATTTAAGAGAAAAGACCGGCTGCGGTATGATGGAATGTAAAAAAGCATTGACCGAAACCGGCGGCGATATGGAAAAAGCAATTGAATTCCTGCGTGAACGCGGAATGCAGGTTGCTGAAAAGAAGGCTGGAAGAATTGCTTCCGAAGGTCTGGTTTATGCTTTGGAAGAAAACGGAATCGGCGTTTTGCTGGAAGTAAATGCGGAAACTGACTTCGTTGCAAAGAATGCAGAATTTGTTGATTTTGTAAAAGCGACCGCTAAAATTGTTGCAGAAAAGAATCCTGCTGATGTGGAAGAACTGAAGACTCTGCCTTTTGAATCTGAAACTGTTGCAGAAAAACTGACTGCACTGATTGCGAAAATCGGTGAAAATATGAATATCAGACGGTTTGTTCGTCTGGAAGGCAATGTTTGCTCCTACATCCATGGCGGCGGAAGAATCGGTGTTATGGTAGTAGCAGAAGGCGCTCTGGAAGGCGAAGGTTACGAAGCTGCAAGAGATGTTGCAATGCAGATTGCTGCAATCAATCCTCCTTATCTGTCCAAGGAAACTGTTCCTGCGGAAGATCTGGAAAAGGAAAAACGCATCATCACCGCACAGATTAAGGAAGATCCTAAGAATGCATCGAAACCTGACAACATCATCGAAAAGATGCTGGGCGGAAAGATTAACAAGTTCTATGATCAGAATTGCTTGCTGCAACAGGAATTTGTAAAAGACAGCTCCGTAAAGGTGGAAGCTTATCTGGCATCCAAGGGTGTTAAGGTAA
>JAZNYR010000169.1:0-3465 GCA_045594525.1 Clostridia bacterium
CCTGTATATGATTAACAGACATGTTAAAATTGCTGCGTTGTTGGGAGCGGTTACATTGATTGTACAGAAAACAAATCCGGAAGCCTATAAGAAATTCAAGGAAATTGTGTTTGGTAGCAAAAAGAAACAACAAACCTGCTAACAAAAAAGGTTAGACAAATAAAAAAAATTATGATATCATATTTAAAGGGACATATTTTGTCCCTTTGGTATGATATGATAGGATCATCGAAAGGAGGATGCCCTATGATACGACCTTTACGGTTTGTGTTGAGAAACACCGACAAAGCTTGTCAATTACTGTTGGCACTGTACGTTCTGTATTTTGTTTACAGACATGTTAAAATTGCAGCATTGCTGGGAGCTGTTTCGTTAATCGTACAAAAAACAAATCCGGAAGCTTACCAAAAATTCAAGGATATGTTAAGCAATCCGAAAAAAAGCAGCTGTTATTTAACAATAAAGAAAGGTGGGTAAAAAATGGATTCAAGCGTTGGAAAGCATGACAGAATTCTGGGAATTTACAGTAATTTAATGGAAGGTGCAGGACTGAATGTAAAATCAGCGGCAAGACACTATCATGTAAGCACAAAATCAATCAAACGGGATATTGAAGATATTCGGAATTTTCTCTCGGAAAAGCTTTCTGAAACAGGTGGATTTTGTCAGGTTGTATATGACCGCTCTGCTGATACATACCGATTGGAGGGAGATGACACTCTTACCTCAAAAGAATTATTTGCTCTTTGTAAGGTGCTGTTGGAAAGCCGTGCTTTTCGCAAAAGTGAATTTTCAGATGTGCTCAGAAAGCTGATTGACCGCTGTGTTTATGATAAGGACGCGGCACACATTAAGGATATGTTGGCAAATGAAACTTATCATTATTGCGAGCCTCTGCACAATAAGTCACTGATTCAAACCATTTGGGATCTAAGCCTTGCCATCAAAGAATGTCGAAAAATCAAGGTCAGATATGAACGGTTAACAGAACCCCGAATTCAGGAACGTGTGTTAGAACCCGTGGGACTGATGTTTTCAGATTATTATTTTTATTTGGCTGCCTACATTCCGGAAAAGCAAACAAAAAACCCCACCATTTACCGCATTGACCGAATTGATTCTTTTACCGTGTTAAAAGAGAAATTTTCTATTCCCTATGCTAACCGCTTTGAAGAAGGAGAATTCAGAAAACGGATTCAATTTATGTACGGTGGAGAACTGATGAGGGTGAAATTCCGTTATTTTGGTGAATCGGTAGAAGCAATTTTAGATAGACTTCCCACCGCAGAAGTGATTTCCCAAAAAGAAGGAGAATTTACAGTTAAGGCAGAGGTGTTCGGCCGTGGAATTACTCCCTGGATTTTGTCTCAGGCAAATTATCTGGAAGTGTTAGAGCCGGCCGAGCTCCGTAACGACATCAAGGAAAAGCTTACAAAAATGACAAAACTCTATGAATAAGAAAGGAAATTGATTATGTTTTACCAAGTAACAAAAAAAGAGGCACTGAAATTATATCAAAAATGCCTTACAGAGAAAGAAACACTAATTCACTTATTTTATCAACACTGTGAACCGCTTATGAATAACCGGAAATATGCGAATGAAATGATCATAAGTGCAATGGAAGTGATCGAATCGGTGATTCCGGAAGAGGAGAAAAATCAAATGGACAACCTTCGGAATTGTCTGAAATCATTTGAATCTAAAATGGAAGAAACAACCGAACTCTATCAAGCATTCTGTGAAGAGGTACCTGAAACCCATGTTGATTTTACTACTGCCAAATTCCTCGGTTATACATTTGATATTGACCGAATGGAAGAGTTGCTTTGTTTTTTCAACTTTGACAGATTGGAGAAAGAGCAGCATCCGGAAACTCTTTTACCCGTCTATCTGCAGAATGACAAAGAACGGGTCGTTTTTCTCAAAAAGGAATGTCTGGATCTTGCAAAGCATCTGGATACCTATTATAGAGATATTGAAACCATCAAAGCGTATCAAAAAGAACTGGATGAGCTGATTCATGAAAATGTGAGTGAAGCATTAGTTCAAAGCCTGGCAGACAACGGATATGACAGGGATACAACAAAACAATTAATCACTATTTTAACAGACATTGCGGTTTCAATCAACCGATTTGTCTCTTAATCGAAAGGAGATATTTTTATGGAACATACCTATTATCAGAATTTTCAAACAGAATTTTCACAGTTAGAAAAAACAGAACAATTAGAAAAAGCCAACTCTATTATTTACACCGCTTCTGCCGCTGCTGCGGCAACAGGCGCCATTCCCGTTCCTTTTGCAGACGCACCCTTGTTGATTGCAGAACAGTTGGGAATGATGCTAAAGCTTAATCAACTGTTTGACATTGAAATCAGCAAAAAAAATCTTCGTTCTCTGCTGTTTGCCCTAATGGGTGTAGGCGGCAATACGATTTTGGGAAAAGCAGCTGTTTCAGGCTTGCTGAAATTCTTCCCATTCGCTGGAGCAGTAGTAGGCGGAACCATTTGTGCAAGCACCGCCGGTGTTCTTACGCTCGCTCTTGGGAAAGCATATCTGACCTTTTGTCAGCTCTTTACTTCCGGTAAACTCAGTCAGGATATTTTCAACACAGAAGAAATGACCGAACTGCTGAAAGAACTGTTGCAAAAAGAAATGAAACTCTAATCAATTTATAAGCACAAAAGCAATTGTGCACATAAGAGGTAACACTCTGCCCCTGCCAAAAAAGACAGAACCATTTTTGGTTCTGTCTTTTTTCTGTATCATAAAAGAAGGATTTGAACCCAAAGTGGGCACGAACCGTGAAGCAAAACAATCCTGTGAATTGTTTTGTAGGTGAGTGGTGCGACGGCGGGTACCGAAATGCACTGCATTTTGGTCGCCAAGCACGCAAGACGCGTAGCGGATGTCTCCTTCTGCCCCTGCCAATGTCGGAACAAGTTTCGCTTGTTCCGATTTTTTTTGCAAAAAATCAGTCCCCCGCTTCACAGTTCCTCCTTTTTCCCACAAAATCTATGATTTTGCGGGATGCCCTATGTGATTTCGGCTCAAACACTGCGTTTGAGCCACTTCTTATTTTTTAATCATTAAAAAATTTTGTGTTTCAAAATCAAATTTCAGAGTATCAATTTTGAATTTTAGTATTTTTAAATTATATTTTTATTGACGGCGCTTGGTCTTGTGTTTCAAATAATTATGCCTGAAATGAGCATCAATTTCGCATACGGTTGTATCCGTTTCTAACGATTCCGTCTGCTACATCATCATTTTAGCATCACTTGATTTCGCCAATTCTGCCAATTTCGCCTGTAGAGAACAATTCTGCAAGAATATTTTTTAATTCTCGCAGATTTTTTTGTCCAAATACAATTCTGCTTTTCTTGGGTTACTGTATATTAAAATTTGACACATTTAAAAGTTACGGCACGGAGAAAATCCGTGCCGTTTCATACATATAGA
>JAZNYR010000170.1:0-3437 GCA_045594525.1 Clostridia bacterium
TTCACCAATTTGAAAAGCAGGAAATGATTGTGGTATGTAAGCCGGAAGAAAGTATGGACTGGTTCCATAAATTATGGAGAAACACCGTTGATTTGTTCTGTTCTTTGGATATTCCCGTTCGTACCATTGAATGCTGTTCCGGTGATTTGGCAGATTTAAAAGTAAAGTCTTATGATGTGGAAGCATGGTCTCCCCGTCAGCAAAAATATTTTGAAGTAGGCAGCTGCTCCAATTTGGGAGACGCTCAGGCAAGACGGCTCAAAATCCGTGTTCACGGTGAGGGGGGAAAGAAGTATTTTGCCCATACTCTGAACAACACCGTTGTAGCACCCCCCAGAATGTTGATTGCTTTCTTGGAAAACAATCTGGAAGCAGACGGAAGTGTAAAGATCCCGGAAGTGTTGCGTCCTTACATGGGTGGAAAAGAAAAGATTGTGCCTGCAAAATAAAATGTAAAAACAGCGTGTCGGTAAACTTATCGGCACGCTTGCTATTTCGACAAAATGATTTTATTTTAAAAAAAACTTGACATTCGATGTAAAGTATGTTATAATAATTTTTGTTCGTTGGAAGGCGAAAAATGTGTGTTTTGTGGACGGGCAGCCTTTACCGGCAAAAGATTTTAAAAAAATGATGAAAAAGTAGTTGACAATTTGGTAAAACTATGCTATAATAGGCTTCGTCGTTAAAAATATGCTGGTGTAGCTCAATTGGCAGAGCAGCTGATTTGTAATCAGCAGGTTGCGGGTTCAAGTCCCATCACCAGCTCCAAAATATGGAGGGGTTCCCGAGTGGCCAAAGGGGGCAGACTGTAAATCTGTTGTCAGTGACTTCCGTGGTTCGAATCCATCTCCCTCCACCAATCGAAGCTGTAGCGTAATGCTGCAGCTTCTCATTTTTTCAGGAGGTGAATGATGTCCTTGAAAAAGTTTTTGATTACTTTTTTGGTTACTACAATTATGTTAGCAGGATTATCTGCGCTTGTGTTATATCTTTCTTTTTCTCAGTTCTCTATTCCGGGAATCAGCCCTGTAAGGGGGTCAATGTCGGGGAGAACCAATATTTTGGTAATGGGAACTGATGTAGGCGGTCAGAATTCTGACAGTATGATGCTTGTCAGCGTCGATCATGATGATAAGGCCGTGGATATTATGTCCATTCCCCGCGATACTAAAATTTCAACCTACGGTTATGATACCAAAATCAATGCCGCTCACGCCATTGGCGGAGAAGAAGAATCACTGGAAGTAGTAGAAGAGTTGTTGGGTATTTCTATTCCTTATTATATATCCTTTGACCCTTCCGTGTTCCGTGAAGTGATTGATGCAATCGGCGGTGTGTATTTTGATGTCCCCGAGAGAATGGTTTATAATGATCCTTTTCAGGATTTGTACATTGATTTGTATCCCGGCTATCAGCTACTTGACGGGGATAAAGCGGAACAACTTGTTCGTTTCCGTCAGTACACCTTCGGGGATATGGACAGAACAAGTGTTCAGCGTGATTTTGTCAAAGCGGCTGTGGAACAGAAACTGAATATGTCCTTGATTACTAAAATTGATGATTTGTATGAGGTGTTCTCAGAACGGGTCATTACCAACATGAATCTTTCCGAAATGATTAAGATTGCATCGGATTTGCGCTCTCTGGATATGAACAATTTCCGTACCCATGTGTTGCCTTGCGAATTGGCGGATAGTGACGGGGTTTCTTATGTAGAGGTTCTGCAGGAAGATCTGGAGCAGCTGATGGTTGATTTCTTCGGCGCTGAAATTCCCGGATATATTAAGACACCTGATGAACTGCGAGGAAACGGCACGGAAGGAAACGGTCTTAATTTGGAAGAGGAAACATCTGAATATTATGATGATGAAGTATCTTATGAAGATGACGGGTATTATGATGAGTCCGGTAATCTTTATTCAGAATCAGAAACCGAGTATTATTACGATGAAAACGGTGACTATTATATAGGCGAATAACGATAAGGGCTGTTCCGTGAATCGGAGCAGCTTTTTTTGTAAGAGGTGGCAAAGATGTATCATTGGCAGGAATTATACGACCGTTGTATGGCTTGTGAAAACTGCGATTTGAGTAAAACAAGAAATACAGTTGTGTTTGGCGAGGGGAATCTTCATGCAGACTTGATGTTTATCGGTGAGGGACCCGGGGCAGACGAGGACAGGACCGGTCGTCCCTTTGTGGGTCGTGCCGGTCAGCTGTTGGAAAAAGGTTTGGAAGCATTAGGTGTTTCTCGTGAAGAGGTGTATATTGCCAATATCGTCAAATGCCGTCCTCCCAATAACCGTGTGCCGGAGGATGCAGAGGGGCAGGCGTGTATTGACTGGCTTCGCAATCAAGTGGCTCTCATTCGCCCAAAGATTATTGTATGCCTGGGTTCCACCTCTTTAAAATGGGTGGTATCTAGGGATGCACGGATTACAAAAATCCGTGGTGAATGGATTGAAAAAAATGGGGTTTGGATTATGCCCACCTTTCACCCCGCAGCATTGCTTCGTGACGAATCCAAGAAAATGCCCTTTTGGCATGATTTGAAAAAGGCGGTAAACAAATACAAGGAGATGAAAGATGAATAACCTTTTAGAAGAATTTTATCAGGAATATTGCCATGTGTTTGAAGGAGAGCAGTTGGTCATGGGCTTTGGAAACCAACAGGCAAAATTATTGTTAATTGGCGAAGCACCCGGAAAAGACGAGGTGCGTCAGGGGCGTCCCTTTGTGGGGGCGGCAGGAAAGCAACTGACTGCCTTTTTGGAAGGAGCGGGGTTGGAGCGGGAACAGGTTTACATCACCAACGCCATCAAGTATCGTCTGTGTAAAGAAAATCCCAAAACGGGAAATTTGGTGAACCGTCCTGCAAAAACAGAAGAAATTTCCAAAAATCGCGTATATTTACATCGGGAAATAGACATCCTAACTCCGGAATGGATTGTAACCCTGGGGAATGTTCCTTTAAAAGCCCTTTGTCCTGATGCTCCCGGTATATCTTTGGTGCACGGGCAGGAAAGAGTAGTGGAAATTTTGGGCAAGGAATACCGACATTTTCCCCTGTATCATCCCGCCAGTGTGATTTATCGTCGGCATCTGGCAGAAGAATACGAAAAGGATATGAAAATTTTAAAAAAACTCTTGACAAATCAGAATCACTTATGGTAACATTATAAAGCGCCTTTTGAGAAGGAAAAGTTGATGCAGAAAAAAGTTTTGCAAAAAATGAAAAAAAGTGTTGACAAAGGTCAGAAGGTGTGATATACTAAATAAGCTGTCTTCGAAAGAGGACAAGCGAGCGGACATTGAAAACTAAACAGCATAATGACAATTAGTTCACGTTAATTCCGTGCAAGAGATTGCACAAAGAGAAATTAACCAAGTAACGAACAACGTACAGGTTAAGAATGAGCAAGAATTTATGAAAC
>JAZNYR010000171.1:0-9776 GCA_045594525.1 Clostridia bacterium
CTGCAAATACCAGTTTTCCTGCATAAGGCTGACGATCGTAAACATGCATCCCCGTTACTCTTTCATAAAGTTCGGTAATTTCAGGCATATTGGTAAAATCAAGACCCGGGTCCACACCATGGGCATACATATTGAGCGCCAGAGTCACAATATCCACATTTCCCGTTCGTTCCCCGTTGCCAAACAAAGTTCCTTCAATTCTGTCGGCACCTGCCAGCAAGCCAAGTTCTGAATCTGCCACCGCACAGCCACGGTCATTATGAGGATGCAATGATACTTCTACCGCATCCCTGTATTTCAGATTATCGCAGATGTATTCCACCTGATTGGCGTAAACATGAGGAGAAGAAAGCTCCACCGTAACAGGCAGATTGATAATCGCTTTCCTGTCAGGGGTGGGTTTCCAGATATCCAATACGGCGTTGCAAATTTCCAGAGCAAATTCAGGCTCCGTCCCCGTAAAAGATTCGGGAGAATACTCATACCGATAACAACTTTTTGTTTCAGCTTCAATCTTTTTAAATAATGTTGCACCCTCCACCGCAATCTGAATAATTTCTTCTTTGGATTTTCGGAACACCTGCTCCCGCTGTGCCTGGGAGGTGGAATTATACAAATGAACAATGGCGTTTTTACAACCCTTTAAGGCTTCAAAGGTTTTTCTGATAATATGTTCCCGACTCTGTGTGAGCACCTGGACGGTTACATCGTCAGGAATCAGATTTTGTTCAATCAATGTCCGAAGAAAGGTATATTCCGTTTCGCTTGCTGCAGGGAACCCAACTTCAATTTCCTTAAAGCCCACCTTTACCAGCAAACGGAAAAATTCCAGTTTTTCTTCCAAAGTCATAGGAACAATCAAGGATTGATTCCCGTCCCTCAAGTCAACCGAGCACCAAGAAGGTGCTTTTTCTATATGGGTTTTTTTCGCCCATTTCATTTCCGATTTTTGAATGGGGAAAAATTGTTTCACATATTTGGATGTATTTTTCATACTTTTCTCCTCCATTATTTTTCCAGCATGCTGATACCCCGTTCCAATGCCACCACACCCGTTCGGCACAGTTCTACAATTCCCAGAGGTTTCATCACTTCAATAAATGCATTGATTTTAGAGGGTTCCCCCGTTACCTCAACACACATGGTATCGGTATTGTAATCAATAATTTTTGCACGGTAAATCTCTGTTGCCGCCATTACTTCGCTTCTGTTTTCAGGCGTGGTTGCCACTTTAATCAGCATCAATTCCCGTTCTACGGTAATTTCGTTTTCCAACAGCTTTACCTGCTTTACATTGTGGAGTTTCTTTAGCTGATGAATGAGCTGCTCTCTTGCATATTCATCACCGTTTATGGTGACGGTAATTCTGGAAAAGTTAGGGTCATCTGTTTCTCCTACTGTCAGAGAATCGATATTGAACCCTCTTCTCATAAACATACCCGAAACTCTTGCTAAAACCCCGTATTTATTTTCAACATATACTGCAATCACAAACCGTTTCACGCTTCGTCCTCCTGTTCTTTTAACACAATCACATCATCAATGGAGCCTCCGGGGGGTAACATAGGAAGAACAAATTCATCCATGTCAATCACCGTGTCAATCAAAAAGGGTCCGTCTTGGTTCATTCCTTCTTCAAATGCCACTTCAAATTCCTCAATTGTTTTTACTCGTTTTGCCTTGGCTCCAAACGCCTCTGATAATGCTACAAAATCCGTCTTTCTGTTTAGCACTGTGTTGGAATACCGTTTTTCAAAAAAGAGAGTCTGCCACTGTCTTACCATGCCCAACACACCGTTATTCATTAATACAATTACAATAGGTAAATTGTAGGATACTGCTGTTGCCAGTTCGTTTAAGTTCATTCCAAAGCTTCCGTCTCCTGTAATGAGTACCGTTTTATCTCCGCTTGCAATCTGTGCTCCGATTGCGGCACCCAAGCCGTATCCCATGGTTCCAAGACCGCCGCTTGATGCAAATCTTCTGGTTCGTTCGAAGTTTACATATTGTGCTGTCCACATCTGATGCTGTCCTACATCGGTGGCAATCACAGTATTTTCATCCTTCACTCTATTGATCACATCAAAAATTTTCTTGGGTGTTAGTGCATCTGCAGATTTTTCTTCCGTTTCTTCTGCAATCCGTCTTCCTTCTTCTTTTAGTCCGTTTACTAAAGTCGTCCATTGAGGCCGCTTTTTCTTCTGACATCGTTCTACTATTTTAGTAAAAGAAGACACCATATCCCCTACAATTCCTACATCTACTTTTACATTTTTATTGACTTCTGAAATATCTACATCAAGATGAATGATTTTTGCATCTTTCGCATATTTTTTTACATTTCCCGTTGCACGGTCACTAAACCGCACCCCGATACCGATAATCAAATCCGCCTCTTTGTTTGCCATGGAAGAGGCATATTTCCCGTGCATTCCCTGCATTCCTAAAAATCTGGGATAGGAATTGGGAAGAGCAGATAAACCCATTAAGGAACAACCGATATATCCGTCAATTTTTTCTGCAAATTCACAGATTGCCTCGCTCATCCCGGCACCTGCCGCGCCACCGCCGATATAAATATACGGGCGTTTTGACTGATTAATCAACCGAACCGCTTCGTCAATCACAGAATCCTTCGCTTCTTTTTGTGGGAAGGGAGCGACAATTTCCGCAGGAACAAATTCACACTCCGCCACCTGCACATCCTTAGGAATATCAATTAAAACAGGTCCCGGTCGTCCCGATTTTGCAATTCGGAATGCTTCACGGATGGTATCTGCCAATTCCTCTACATTGCTGACAAAGTAATTGTGTTTGGTAATGGGCAGGGTCACACCTGTAATATTGACTTCCTGAAAACTATCTTTCCCAATCATAAAAGAAGGAACATTTCCGGTAATGGCAACCATGGGGATCGAATCCAGCATTGCAGTTGCAATTCCCGTTACCAGATTGGTGGCTCCGGGACCTGAGGTTGCAATCACAACTCCTACCTTTCCCGTGACACGGGAATATCCGTCTGCTCCATGAGTGGCTCCCTGCTCGTGAGCCGTTAGGATATGACGAATGGAGTTCTCCGCCTTATATAGCTCATCATAAATATCCAACACCTGACCCCCCGGATAACCGAACACATCGGTAACCCCTTGTTCTATCAGGGTTTGAATCACAATTTGCGAGCCAGTCATTTTTCTTTTGCTGTTCATTTTTTGCATCCTCCGGTCTCTTCAAAGAATAAAAAACTCTTTCGTCTCTTTGTGATATAAAGAGACGAAAGAGTTCAACATTCAACCTATTTTTCTTCCGCAGCACCACTCTTTTTCATCCCGAAATGGTTTTTATAATTATACCACTTTTCATGCCATTTGTCAACGGTTTTCAAAAATTTTAGTCCAATTCTTTAAGGCCCGTGTACAGTTCGTAATATCTGCCCTTCATGGCAAGAAGCTCCTCGTGACTGCCCCGTTCAATAATTTCACCCTGCTCCAGCACCATAATCGCATTCGCATCACGAACCGTTGACAGACGGTGGGCGATGACAAAGGTCGTTCTGTCCTCCATGAGGCTATCCATCCCTTTTTCAATCAGCTTTTCTGTTCTGGTATCCACAGAGCTGGTTGCCTCATCCAGCACCAAAATCGGTGCTTTTGAAAGAGAAGCACGGGCAATGTTCAAAAGCTGTCTTTGTCCTTGAGACAGATTTGCTCCGTCACCTTCCAGACGGGTCTGATAACCCTTAGAGAGCCGTTTGATAAATCCGTGGGCACTTGCAGTTTTTGCAGCCGCTATGACCTCTTCATCTGTGGCATCCGGTCTTCCGTAGCGGATATTTTCCATTACGGTTCCGCTGAACAAATGAGTATCCTGCAAAACCATAGCAATATTAGAACGCAACACATCCCGTTTTATATCACGAATGTCAACACCGTCAATGGTAATGCTGCCCTTATCAATATCATAAAACCGATTCAAAAGATTGGTTATGGTGGTTTTTCCCGCACCTGTGGAACCTACAAAGGCCACCTTTTGACCGGGCTTTGCATACAGAGAAATATCTTTTAAAATCACCTTATCGGGATTGTAGCCGAAGGTAACATGGTCTAAAATCACATGACCTTTCATCCCCTTCATTTCAGAGGCATTTTTACGGTCAGGTTCCTCCGGTTTCATATCCATAATTTTAAACACACGCTCCGCCCCTGCCAAAGCGGAAAATACCGTGTTCATCTGCATAGAAATTTCGTTAATGGGGCGCGCAAAATGGCTGGCGTAATTGGCAAAAATGGTAAGTCCGCCCACTGTTAACGCCAAACTGCTATCAACCGCAATATTTCCCACCAAAGTCTGATAACAAAGGATTCCGCCTATCCCTACCGTAAGAGAATAGCTGACTTTACTTAAATTCCCCATAATCGGACCCATAATTCCGCCAAAAAACTGAGCATAAATCTGTTTATGGCGAAGGTCGTCATTCAAAAGAGAAAATTCATCAATACACTCTTGTTCGTGGTTAAATACCTTTACCACCTTTTGCCCTGTAACCGATTCTTCAATATAACCGTTTAAGGATCCAAGCGCCGCTTGTTGGGCAGAATAATATTTCCTGCTCTTTCTTGCAACAGCAGCTCCTCCAAAGGCAAACACGGGAATAAACAATACCGTTACCAATGCCAGCAAAACATTGGTATAAAGCATAAAGCACAGGGTACCAATCAGGGTTACAACACCTGAAACAAGGCTGACAATGGTTGTATCCAGCATCAGACCGATATTATCTACATCGTTGGTAAAGCGGCTCATGACTTCACCTGTAGGTGTGGTATCGTGAAACCGTACAGGCAGAGTCTGCACTTTACGGAACAAATCATTTCTGATTTTTTGAATGGTTCCCTGGGAAATATAAAGCATCAGCTTACTCTGACAAAAGGTTGACACAACACCAATCACATAAATTCCTGCCAGACACAAAATCCCCACCAGCAAATAAGACACCGTATCATTTTTCGTTCCGAACAGCTGTGCCAAAACAGGTGAAATTTTCCCGGTCACCCAAACAATTGCCCGATCTGCAAAATCGTTCTTAGAAGGCACTCCAGCTACCCGATTGATAATGGGAGAAAGCATATAAGACCCCAAAAGAGAGGTTACGGTGCTAAAAAACATACACAAAAAGACCCAGATAAACCGATATTTATAAGTTCCGATATAAGAAAACAACCGTTTTATGGTATCAGAGGAGTGTTTCGGTTTTCCGCCCATTTGCTGTCCCCGAGGGCCATGTCCGCCTCTGCCGGGTCCTCTCATGGGTCCCATCTTTCCGACAGCAGTCCTGGAATTATACTGTTTTTGCAATTCCTCAAGAGTTCTTGCCATTTATGCCTCCTCCTTTCCGTCCATTTGTGAATAATAAATTTCCTGATATTCTTTGTTGCTTGCCAGCAATTCCTGGTGATTGCCCAGCCCCGTAATCTGACCGTCCTCCATCACCACAATCATATCCGCATCCATAACCGAGGTAATCCGTTGGGCAATGATAATTTGGGTAGAATCATTCAATTCTTCACGGAAGGCTTTTCGCAAGTTTGCCTCTGTTGCAGTATCTACTGCACTGGTGGAATCGTCTAAAATCAAAATTTTCGGTTTTTTCAGCAAGGCACGGGCAATACAAAGCCGCTGTTTCTGTCCGCCTGAAACATTCACGCCACCCTGACCGAGTTCGGTTTGATACCCATCTGTAAAGTTTCTGATAAACAAATCCGCCTGAGCATATTCTGCATTTTTCCGCAGTTCTTCATCATCGGCTTCCTGGTTTCCCCAACGAAGATTATCCTCAATGGTGCCCGAAAACAAAACATTTTTCTGCAATACAATACCAATGCCGTCTCTTAAATGTTCCAGAGAATATTCCTTTACATTGACCCCGTCAACCAACACTTCCCCTTCATCTGTGTCATAAAGACGGGGAATTAAAGAAACAAGGGTACTTTTTCCGCATCCGGTGGAACCGATGACTCCCACGGTAGAACCGGCAGGGATTTCCAAATTAATACGGTTTAAGACCATTTCCTCGCTGTCTTTATAATAACGGAAACTCACATCCTTAAAGGTAACCGTTCCCTCTTTCACCATCCGCTCTTTTTGGGTTGCACCTTCATCCGTCAAGTCAAGTGTTTCATCCAACACTTCACAGATACGCCGTCCTGATGCAAGAGCACGGGATGCATGCATAAACAGCATGGTCACCATCATTAAAGAAAACAAAATTTGGTTGACATAAGTCAGAAAAGCGGATAAGTCCCCTACCTCCATACCAAAGCCGGTTCTTACAAAATCAATGACCTGATTTCCTCCCAACCAAAGCACTGCCAAGGTGGTCAGATTCATCAGCAACATCATAAGCGGCTGCATAAAAATCATAATATTCATAGCATCAATGCCGGCACGCTTTAAGTTTCCGTTCGCTTCTGAAAACTTTTTCTTTTCAAAATCTTCCCGCACAAAGGATTTCACCACCCGAACATTGGTTAAATTTTCCTGAACGGTAGAGTTTAATGCATCTATTTTGGTCTGCATTTTGCTAAATCTTGGGAACCCTTTTCTAATAATGAAAAACTGGGTGATTAAAATAGCCGGAACCGCAACAGCCAAAACCGTTGCCAACTTCGGATTTAAAGACACCGCCATAATCACTGCACCAATTAACATCCCCGGTGAACGAAGACACAATCTTAGCAGCATATTCACGAAATTTTGCAGCTGGGTAACATCGTTGGTCAATCGGGTCACCAAGGATCCGGTGGAAAATTTATCGATGTTGGCAAAAGAAAATTTCTGCACCTTACGGTAAATATCCCGTCTTAAATCAGCCCCGAAATTAACAGATGCCTTCGCACCAAAATAAGCACCGCCCACACCGCCTAGCATCATCAGAAGTGCCGTTCCGATCATGGCAGCACAAATAGCGGCAATATAGCCGTTTCCGTTTCCTGTATTACCTGTCATCCCCACTCCTTCGTTAATGACCTGTGCCAGAAATTTAGGAAGAAACACTTCTCCCACAACCTCTGCAATCATACAAAGAGGTCCTAACAAAAAATAAATCCAGTAAGGCTTACTATAATGAATCCACCGTTTCATTCCGACTCACCCTTTCTCTGTCTTTGCTCCAAATCCTTTAAATTTTGCAATACTTTTCCCAAGGTTTTTTGTACCTGCAGTAACTCCTGCTCATCAATCCCCTCAAAAATTTCCATATCCTTTTCCTGAAACAGTACCTTGGATTTTTCAACCACGCATCTGCCCTTTTGAGTCAGACCGATTTCGTGGTATCTGCCATCCATCCGAGCAATATTCTTTTCAATATACCCGCCCTGCTCTAATTTTTTGATTGTGATTGCCACCGCCGCAGGACTAATATCAAACTCTTTTGCAATTTCTCTTTGAGAAGGCATTTCCGAATGTCTTGACAAAAACATCAGCAAAAAGTGCTGACTATGATGAATCCCCAACTGCTGGATTTTCCCGTCCATCAATCGTCTGTTTAATCGTGCCGTTTTAATAATATTCCCCATGGTCTCACGGTATAATACTTCCCGTTCCAAAACATCACCCCACAATTAATTAACCACTTAATAATTAACTAATTAACAGTATAACATATTCTACAGTAGTTGTCAAGAAACAAAAAAAGAGTGGCGATAGCCACCCTTTTCTTGTTTCATTTATTTTACCTTCAAAATCACAGGACCGTAAGTAATCGCCTTTGTAAAATCGGAAGAGAGTTCGTAAGGCAGATTCATGTCGATAAACATCGTTGTTCCGTTTGTCAAAGCTTGATCCTGACCTTCGGTTGTATTGAACAACTGATGATAGGTACCGTTCTTTCCATTCATGTTCATTACTTCCATCTTCAAACGAGCAGTAAATCCACTACCGTTATTACCAACCAAAGAAGAATAATAAGTAAACTGAACATCAATTCCCAACTCATCGTGAATTCTCGCGGTTTCCCGATTCAGGCGATCTACAAACATACTTGCAAATTGCCGTGATAAATCATAAATATCAATGGGATTTCGTTCTGTGTTTTCTGCAAATGCAGGCATTTTAAAGAATTGCAATGCATAGATATCTGACGGCATATCCTCTAAAATACAACGGAAGTACTGAGCGTTTTCAGGATAATAAGGATTCTTATCCAGGGACATATCATAGGCGCCCGCAGTTTCCTTCCCGTTCCATGTGGTGGTATATGCGGTCTGGCTTCCGATCATGTGATCTAATTGCATCAGAACCAGGGCAATATCATGCATAGTAGCCGTCTTTTTGGGACGGATATTGCGATTGGAATACAATGCAACATCCTGCTTGTTCGCATAAGTCAGGCAAGTATAGGCAATATTTTTCTCCATTTCATCAACATCTGCATAACAAGGTTTGGTAGTATCATATTCTACTACACTATGGGCTTTTTTGATCATACCAAAGGTAAGAGCTGCAATCATATCCTGGTTGTTTGCAGCCTGGTCGATGAAGGTCTTATTAATCACATCATCTCCCAAACAGTTCTTGCCCAATACATATAAATCCTTGGCGTACTCGTGCTCAAAAGGTGTTTCTACAACGAACTTGCTGTAGGTCAGCTTGCTTTCTTCCGATGCAAGGCGAATAGCTGCACGAGCCAACTCTCCGTTTGTTACGGTTCCGTTGGGGTCATATTTCTTATCAAACAGCGCTGTTCCTTCAAAAATATTTTTCAGAATATCCTCAGATACGATAGAGGAAAATTCTTTCGGCTGGCTGTTTACATCAATGGCTCTGGAACGAAGAATCAAGGATGCAACCTCTGCTCTTGAAATGCCGTCTTCCAGACGAAGGTTAATGCCATCATCACCAATCATAACGCCATACATATAAATCCATGCAGCAGCTTCCTTATTTTCTGCCTGGTCGGTAATAATAGCAGGTGCCGCAATTCCTGTAGGACTTCCTGCCCGTTTCCACAAAATAGAGATTACATCTCCACGAGTCATGGGTTCGTCGGGATAAAATTTGTTGTTTGCATCCCCTTCTACGCCGGAGTACATCACATACTCATAACCCCAATGGTCGGGTGTTACATCGGCAAAGTCTGTTTCTCTCTTTTGTTCGGTTTTTCCTATCATACGAACAAATTCTGCACGAGTAACCTCTTTGTCAGGCAGATAATACCCTTCAGGAGTTCCGCTTACTGTTTTCTCTTCTACCAACTGTTGAACAGCAGCATACGCCCAATGGTCCTCAGGCAAATCCGGGAAATCAATTGCACCGAAAACTGTCACGGTTCCCATTACCAAAACTACACACAACAAAACTGCAATACTGATTTTTTTCATTTTGTTTTTCTCCGTTTCTTATTATATTTTTAATGATGCACCGATTTTTTCAGGTGATCACTTTTTATATATCTTTTGTTAGATTGCAACAGGATGGAGCAAAGAATAGAACCTTGCAATAACCATTCGGCAATCGGAAATTTGAGGACAAGCTCCCATGCGATTGTGCTTATCTTCAAAACAGAAGCTAACAAAGGTGTAATTTCCAAATCCCAGATCTCTGTTATCTGCAATACAGAAATCAAGGATAACAGAAGAAGAATGATGATACTAGAAATGATACAAATCACCACAGAAAGATTCTTCCAGATGGGGCTTCCGTACATATTTTTCTTTGCTTGTATCTGGAAAATCAAAATGCCTAATATTGCTACATAAATCAAGTTACAAACAATGACCTGA
>JAZNYR010000172.1:0-4269 GCA_045594525.1 Clostridia bacterium
ATCTCCCGACTGCAAACGGTATTCCCCCGGTTCTCCGTGAACCAGGGAGCTGTTGGCACCTGCTACCGTAATTGTGGTAAAGGAAGTTTTCTCTGCTCCCAGCCTTCTCATCCAATAATCAAGCTCTGCGGCAATCTCTCGCTCTGCCATACCGGGACGAATCAGCTCCAAGGTTTGCCAGAAGGCTTCCTGAGAAATTTCGCTTGCCTTTTGAATGAGCTCAATCTCTTCCTTGGTTTTTATTTTCCGCAAATCCTCAATCCAACCGGAAACATCCTTCATTTCACCGCACTTTTCCCGAAAGGCTTCTCCCTCTGACCAGGTAAGCACGCTGCCTTCAAATCCAACGATTCCCTGCACAAGCTCTGCCACAGGCTCCGCATAAGACCCCTTTACCGTTACAATCTCGCAGTTTTTCGCCTGCTGCTTTGCCTGTTCTTCATATCGAAAATCCGTCAGCAAATACTCTTTGTTTCCGCTTACAACATACACGCCTGTATCTCCCGTATAACCCGTCAGATAACGGATGTTTTCGGGCTTTGAAAGAATGAGAGAATCCAGTTCCTTTTCCTGTAAATTCAATTTCATAACCGATTCACCAAATCCAATGCGGCAAAATAACCCCATTTCCCGAATCCGCAAATCTGCCCCTTGCAAACAGGAGCGGTCACGGAAGTATGGCGAAATTCTTCCCTTTGGTGAATGTTTGACAAATGCACCTCAATGGCAGGTAACCCTACTGCTGCCAACGCATCCCGAAGAGCATAGCTATAGTGCGTCAATGCACCGGGGTTTATAATGATGGCGTCTTTTTTTCCATAAGCCTCATGGATTTTGTCAATCAGCTCTCCCTCATGATTGGACTGGAATATTTCAAGAGCAATGTTTTGCTGTGTGGCATACTCTGTTAGCGCTCGATTCATGTCTTCCAAGGTTTCATTGCCATACACGCCTTTTTCGCGGATTCCCGTCATATTCAAATTAGGTCCGTGAAGTAATAATACCTGTTTCATGCTAATCTCTCCTTTATCTTTTGATACGCCTGTTTCATATACAAAGCGTCCTCTGCCATGGTTCCTGCCGATTCACAGATGACCACAGGCGCATAATTTCTTTGATAAAACACTTCTCCCAAGGGTTCAAATTCAGGTCCGTACACAGTATCTTCAAAGGTCAAATGCCGTTTTTCCCCCATGTGGGTATATTCAATCTTACTAAAATGAACATGCATGATTTTTGCACGGTCTGCTCCCAGTTTTTTCTCTGCCTCGTCCAGCACCTTGGCATAGTCGGAAGCTGTTTTCAGACTTCCCTGTTCACGGGAATTGATATGACCAAAATCAAATACAGGCAGAAGCCGTTCATCAATGGAGCAAACATCCAATGTTTCCGCAACCGTTCCTAATTGGTTAACCTTTCCCATGGTTTCAATGCAAAGAGTGATGTTGCCATAGCCTTCCTCCTCCATTTTTGCAAGGGTACGGTGCACCAATGCCTTGGAAATAGAAATTCCTTCTGCACGGGTTAACTTCCCTGCACCGCCCATGTGCACTACCACTCTCCCTGCACGCATCTGGGCTGCGGCATGAACTGCCTGCATAATATAACCAATGCTTTTTTCCTGTTTTTCGGGATCGGGGGTGGCAAGGTTGCTGAAATAGGGAGAATGAACACTTAACTGTATCCCCCATTTTTTGGCTTCCTCCCCTAAAATTTGAGCAGAGTCATCTGAAATCTTTACTCCTCTGCCGCAGGAATATTCATAAGCATCCAAGCCCATTTCCTTGAGCCACTTGGGGTATTCCAGGGAGGATTTAAACCCCTGATCATAAAAGCTTTCCGAATTTCCCGCAGGACCGAATTTAATTCTCATTTTGGACCTCCCCCAGTTTCTCCCGCAACTCATTCACACATTGTAACGGTGATTTCTTCAATGTTTCATAGCAGATATGACATTCCTCGTAATAAGGCATTCTGCTTTCATAAAGCGCGGTTAACTCCTCCAAGGTTTTTCCCTTTGCCAAAGGACGCAGATCGTTGGTTGACACCCGCTCGTAAATCGTTTGCGGGTCCGCCTTTAAAAACACCACAATTCCTTTTTGTAAAAACAGTTCTCTGTTTTCCTTTTTTAAGACAGCCCCGCCCCCTGTTGCCAGTACAAGGGAAGAATCTTCTAATAATTCAGCAAACACTGCCCCTTCTCTTTTTCGGAAGCCTTCTTCTCCCTCCAATTCAAAAATACGGGAAATCGGCATTCCTGCCTTTCGTTCAATCACTGCATCCGCATCTTGAAAATGCCGATTCATCTTCTGTGCCAGGAGTCGTCCTATTGTACTTTTGCCGCATCCCATAAATCCGGTTAAAATAATCGGCTTCATCTGTTCACCTCTTATTGCCAATCTCTTACTATTCATTATACACCATTTTCATAAAAATTACAATGAATTTTTTTGAGATTCTCATTTCACCCATTGGAAATCCACTGCATATTATAAAGCGAAAGGAATTGAAAAGATTCCGGGAGGAGGTACTCTTAATGATTCAACCTACCATCACCGTAATTGGCGGCGATTTGCGGCTGAGTGCTGCAGCCAATGCTTTGGCATTGGAGGGATATTCCGTCTGTTGTTACCTGACGGAGGACATCGGCTTACAAAAGACAAGAAAGGCTCATTCGTTGAAAGAAGCCATGGAGCAAGCGGATGTTGTTTTATTGCCTTTGCCCCTTTCCATAGATGACAAAACCATTCAAACCTGTCGGGAAATACTCCCCTTTCGCGAGCTTCTTCGTTACAACAAGCCCTTATTTTTAGGGGGAAAAGCAGGTCCGAATTTTTTGCAGGAAGTATCCGACCAAAACTGTCGGTTTCAGGATTATTTTTTAAGAGAAGAACTGAATGTATATAATGCCGTTCCCACCTCCGAAGGTGCCATTGCCATTGCCATGGAGGAGCTGCCCTTTACCCTTCACGGAGCAAACTGTCTTGTGTTAGGCTTTGGCAGAATCGGCAAGGTGCTGGCACATCAGTTAAAAGGTTTGGGTGCAAAAGTAACCTGCACAGCAAGAAAGCCTGCTGACCTGGCGTGGATCGATGTTTTCGGGTACAACAAACTGCACACCCATAACATCCAAGGGAAGCTATCTGAATTTGATGTCATTTTCAACACCGTTCCCTCCATGCTTTTGCCAAAGGAATCTCTAGAAAAAACAAGGCAGGATGTTTTGCTCATTGACTTGGCATCAAAACCGGGAGGCATGGATTTTACGGCCGCCAAAGAAATGGGAAGAAAAGCAATCTGGGCACTTTCCCTGCCTGGAAAAGTAGCGCCTCTGACTGCAGGAAGTATTATTAAGGATACCGTTCTTCATCTATTACAAGAACAAAATATATTCTAATAAACCGCCGTCTTGGTACGGCAGAACGGAGAAAAAGAATGGAGAACCTTACGGTGGGCTTTGCACTTACCGGCTCCTTTTGTACCTTTGCCAAGGTAGTGCCCCAAATCAAGAAAATTGTGGATGCAGGATACCGTGTCCTGCCCATTATGTCCGAAATGGCTTACGGAACAGATACCCGATTTGGGAAGGCAAAGGATTTTATTGATACCATAGAAACCATCACAAAGCATACCGTCATCCACACCATTCGCGAAAGCGAACCCATTGGACCGAAAAATCTTGTGGATGCAATGATTGTGGCACCCTGTACGGGAAATACCATTGCAAAAATTGCCAACGGCATTACCGATTCCTGTGTTGCAATGGCAGCAAAGGCAAATCTTCGGAACAATAACCCTCTGATACTTGCAATTTCCACCAACGACGGACTGGGTGCCAGCGGGAAAAATATCGGTCTGCTTTCCAATGCAAATCGGGTGTATCTGGTTCCCTTCGGTCAGGATGACCCCATTAAGAAACCCGATTCTTTGGTGGCACACATGGAATTGATTCTGCCCACTTTGGAACAGGCTTTGCAAGGAAAGCAAATTCAACCCTTGTTAGTATAAAAAAGGGTCTGCCCTCACAGCAGACCCTTTCTATGGAGATTGTATGCATAACATTTCTGATTACACCATTATACAAGTGAAGGCAAGACAGCCTAAAGAGGTGATCGACTACGGGATCCGCATGGCCGGTGCACCTTTAGAATGGGGTGAAGTTACGGGAAGAGGCGTTCGGGTGGGAATTATCGACACAGGAATTGACCTAGCCCACAGGGATTTATCCGAAAACATTGCCGATGCTGTCAGCTTTATTTCCGACAGTCC
>JAZNYR010000173.1:0-4073 GCA_045594525.1 Clostridia bacterium
TGTTTTTGGGGTATGTGTTGTATCAGTCCCAATGGAAAGAATCCAACATGAGCGACGAAGCGGTGGCCCATGCGGTTTCTGTGCTGAAAAAAAGAAATGTGCTGGTTGAGGAGAGCCTGATTCCCAAAAGCAACCAGAGTATGCGAGAGGTGTCGGTGAAAAACATTGTGGAGAATAGTTCTTCTTTTATTGCCGCTCTCAACGAATCCGGTTGGAAAAGGACGGAGAATGGTTTTTCACGCCAAGAAGAGACCTATGTATTTGAGGAAGGAACCTTTACTTATACCGGTTGGCTTTCTTTGGGGAAAAAGTTGTCCGGAGAAGCGCTTTCTGATGAAGTGCAGAAAAAGCTGAAGCTGGTCTGCCTGAATACAGAAGGGATGAAACTAAAAACCATCGAACAGATGGAGGACGGCATTCGGCTGGAATATGTTCAGACCTATGAAAATTATGAAATTTTCGGAACCAGATTGACCGTTTTGGTGAAAGGAACGGCGATTACAGAGATTATGGGCATCTGGACGGAGCCGGTGAATATTCAGTCTAAAAAGCAGGATACCCTGTTTGCCACAGAGGCATTGATTCAGTTTGCAGAAGAGGAGAGCAGGACTTCTCCTGTGCGGATTACTGAAATCCTAAGCGGTTATTACATCAGCGAATGGGAGGAAAATATTTCTTATAAGATAATGCCAATGTTGCCCTGTTTCCAGGTGACGACGGCTTCCGGTGCGAAATTTTATTACGATGCAAGAAGTCCCCAAGAATAATTTTGATTAATTTCAAAAAAACACTTTTCTTTATGAGTTTTTTATGGTATAATGAAAATAGTATATTTCTGACTCCGAAAGAGTTGTTTTGATAGATACACAAAAGGTGGGAATCGAATTGGATAAATTTGTTATAACAGGGGGAAATCCGTTGTTCGGAGAAGTCACCGTCAGCGGAGCAAAAAATGCGGCAGTTGCCATTTTAGCAGCGGCTGTTTTAGTGGAAGAAACCTGTGTCATTGAAAATGTGCCGATTATCAAGGATGTTAAGGTGATTTTGGAAATTTTGCGTCAGCTTGGTGCAGAAGTAGATTTGCAGGAAAACGGGACATTGATTTTAAACTGCGGTAAATTGAATACATTTGTGGCAACCACTGACCTGGTGCGTAAAATGCGGGCATCCTACTATCTGTTGGGAGCTTTTTTGGGTCGCTTTGGGAAAGCGGAGGTTTCTTTGCCCGGAGGCTGTGATTTTGGCGGCCGTCCCATCGATCAGCATATTAAGGGATTTGAAGCCATGGGTTCCATGGTGAAGGTGGAGCATGGTAATGTGTATGCTACCACGGTGGATGGCGTTAAGGGTGGCTCGGTTTATATGGATAAGGTTTCTGTGGGTGCCACCATCAACATTATGCTTGCAGCAGCAAAGGCAGATGGAATGACCATCATTGAAAATGCTGCAAAGGAACCCCATGTGGTGGATTTGGCAAATTTCCTGAATTTTATGGGTGCCAACATTAAGGGTGCCGGTACCGATGTGATTAAAATCAAAGGGGTAGAAAAGCTTCACGGCGGTACATATTCTATCATTCCCGACCAGATTGAAGCGGGAACCTTCCTTGTTGCGGCAGCAGCTTGCGGCGGGGATGTTTTAGTGAAAAATGTGATTCCAAAGCACTTAGATGCCATTACGGCAAAGCTTGTGGAAATGAATGTAGAGATTGAAGAAATGGATGATGCAATCCGTGTAAAAAGACAGGGCAGGATTACAAAGGCAAATGTCAAAACACTGCCTTATCCCGGTTTTCCAACGGATATGCAACCTCAGATTGTCACCTTACTGTCTGTTGCCGAAGGGACAAGTATGGTAACAGAAGATGTGTGGGACAATCGGTTCCAGTATGTGAGCGAATTGAAGAGAATGGGTGCCCAAATCAGTATTAACGGAAAAACTGCGGTGATTGAAGGCGTGGAAAATCTGACGGGTGCTCCCGTTCGTTCTACCGACCTTCGTGCCGGTGCGGCAATGCTTATTGCAGGTCTCATGGCAAAGGGCACTACAGAGCTTCAAAACTTAGAGCATATTGACCGCGGTTATGAAAATTTTGAACAAAAACTCCGTGGACTTGGTGCTCAACTGGTAAGGGAAAAGATGGAGGAATAGGCTGTGCTGGAAATGTGTACGCTGTTCAGTGGCAGCAGCGGGAATTGTGTGTATGTCAGCGACGGGGAAACCCGTCTGCTGGTGGATTGCGGCGTAAGCGGAAAACGAATTGAGTCAGGATTAAAAAACATCGGTGTAGAGCCGGGGGAGATTCATGGTGTGTTGCTCACTCATGAGCATAGTGACCACATTGCCTCGGTGGGAATTTTGCACCGTCGATACGGTTGGAATCTTTATGCCAACAACCTGACCTGGGAAGCTGCGGAGTCGGTTGTGGGCAAGATAGATCCTTCTTGCCTGCATTTTTTTTGCGGTCCCTTCCGCATAGGGGGAATTGAGGTGAACCCTTTTTCCATTCCCCACGATGCGGCAGATCCGGTGGGTTACCGATTTTCAAAAGAGGGTTCTTGTGTGACGGTTGCAACAGATTTGGGAATGATAACGCCCGATGTGGAAGAAAATCTTTTGGGAAGCGAAGCTATACTGTTAGAAGCAAATCACGATGTGGAAATGCTCAAAATGGGCCCCTATCCTTATCCTTTGAAACGACGGATTTTGAGCGATTCAGGGCATTTATCCAACGAAAATGCAGGAAAACTCTGTGTTCATCTGGCAAAAAACGGAACTAAAAACATTTTATTGGGTCATTTGAGCAAGCATAATAACCTTCCCGAGCTTGCTTATCAGACGGTTGTTTCTGTCTTGCAAGAACATGCAATGTTACATCAGGTTAACATTGAGGTAGCGCCCCGTGACTGCGTAAGCTGCAGAGTTCGGGTGGGAGGATAACATGCAAAAGATAAAAATTGTCTGTGTGGGAAAAATCAAGGAGAATTATTTTACCGCCGCCATGGAGGAGTATGGAAAACGGTTGAGTCGGTATTGTAAATTTGAAGTGGTGGAGGTGCCGGATGTGAGTGTGCCTGACCGCCCCTCTGATGCACAAATTTTTGAGGTGCTCAAAAAAGAAGGGGAGACCCTTTTGAAAAAACTGGAGGGCGAGCGGCAGATTGTTGCTCTATGTGTGGAAGGAAAACAAATGTCTTCTGAAAAATTTGCAGAGTTTTTGGAACAAAGTGCAATGGAGGGAGATAGCATTTGTTTTGTCATCGGCGGCTCCCACGGAATGTGGAATGAAGTAAAACAAAAAGCAAAGCGACGGCTGTCTTTTTCTGAAATGACACTTCCTCATCAGTTGATGCGAGTGGTGTTGGCAGAGCAGATCTATCGAGGTTTTAAAATTAATTCCGGTGAGCAGTATCACAAATAAAGGGACTGTAGCAAAATGTTACAGTCCCTTATAAATAACCCAATTCTTGTGCCAGCAGAACGAGAAATTGCTTGTTGGTCAGCTTTCCCTTTGATGCGGAAGTTTTATAGAATACCGTTTCAATTCGCGGGCCGGTTTTACAAGTGAAAATTCGTTCAATTTCATACTGAATTTTTCGTTCAATTGTTTTGACGCTAATTCCAAATTGCTGTGCAAGCTTCGGATAAAGAAGCTCGGTCAGGTTCTTTGCCGTAGCTTTGTTCTGATAAATGAGAAAGAGTGCTTCTTGCAACAGCTTATGCCCTTTTTGGGAAGGGGGCAATTCAAATTCTTCCAGTAACTGACTGATTCGGCGGCGCTCCATTTCCTCCTCCCGATTTTTGTTTTTCACCAGTTGAAGAATCCGCTGGGACAGCACAGCCCATTCAATCGGTTTTTTGATTGCATAGGTAATGCTTTTTAACAGGTGGTCCGGAATCATCAGTTCCAAATCCCATGCGCTCATGGAGAAAATATAGGGGTGGAGTTGCAGATCATGCAATCGTTCCAAAACACCGATTCCGTCGAGAACGGGCATACAGTTATCCAGCAAAATCAAATCCGGTTGGAGCAAAGTTGCCTTTTGATACGCTTCCTCTCCGTTGTGCGCCAT
>JAZNYR010000174.1:0-7660 GCA_045594525.1 Clostridia bacterium
AATGCTCAGGGAAAAACAAATGTGTTAGAAGCCATCTATTTATTTTCCAACGGAAAATCTCATCGGGGTGTAAAAGATAAGGAAATGATCATGTTTGACCGTCCCCACGGAGATTTAACAATGTTTTTTGATGCCTATGAAAGAGAAAACAGAGCAGAAATCGAGTTGTTTTCCGATAAAAGAAAAAAGATTCAGTTAAACGGAGTAGGTCTCGACAGAGTCAGTAAAATGATCGGTTATTTTCAAACTGTTTTGTTTTGTCCCGAGGATTTGTATTTAATAAAAGGGGGACCGGGAGAAAGACGCAGGTTTTTAGACAGTGCGATCAGCCCTTTAAAACCCAATTATTTTTCCGCCCTTGTGCAGTATCAAAAAATTCTTGAAAATAAAAACAAATTGCTAAGACAAATGGGAGAATTTCCTGAATTTAGTCAGACTCTTGATGTATGGAATGAAAAAATGTGCGAAACGGGTGCCAGACTTATGGTGTACCGTGCTGCTTTTATCAACAAGCTCAATGAAATATGCAGCGACATTTATTATGAAATGGCGGGAGGAAAGGAAAAACTTGAGCTTTTCTATCAACCTTCTGCGGATGTGAAGATTGAAAATGAACAATCTGTTAAAAATCAATTGATGGAGCTTCTTCAAAAAAATAAAACCCGTGAATTGGCTGCTATGATGAGTCTGACAGGACCTCACCGTGACGAAATAGAATTATTGATTAACGGAGCCCAGGTTAAACAGTTTGCATCACAAGGTCAGCAAAGAACTGTTGTTTTAACTATGAAAATAGCCCAGATAGAGCTTGTAAAGCAATCAATAGGAGAATATCCTGTTTTGCTATTAGATGATATTTTATCTGAGCTTGACAAAAGCAGACAAAACTTTTTAATGGAAAAAATTAAGTGCAATCAGGTAATTATGACCTGTACCGATGCGTATGCAATCGGTCGGGGAGAACATAAAAGCTTTTATTCCGTGCAAAACGGAATAATCACAAAGGAGTCGTAATGTATCTTCATTTGGGACAGGATGTGGTGGTAAACACAAATGATGTGGTTGCCATTTTGGATATGGATAATACCACCGTTTCAAAGATAACAAAAGAATTCTTAAAAGGATCAGAAGCAGAAGGATTTGTGGTAAATGTTTCGGAAGACCTTCCCAAATCCTATGTTTTATGTGAAAGAATGGGAAAAATGTTTGTTTATATTTCTCCCATTTCCTCTTCCACTTTGTTAAAAAGAGCGGAACAAAGAAGAATTTAGAATGATGGACATACTGTGATACAGGAGGAAGTAAAGATGTCAATATCAGAAACACAAAACAATTATGATGAATCCCAAATTCAGGTGTTAGAGGGATTGGAAGCAGTAAGAAAGCGTCCGGGTATGTATATCGGAAGCACATCTGCGCAAGGTCTTCATCACTTGGTGTATGAAATTGTGGATAACAGTATTGACGAAGCCTTGGCAGGATACTGTACCCACATTGAGGTCACCATTGAAAAGGATAATTCTATTACCGTTTGTGATGATGGTCGTGGGATTCCTGTAGGAATTCAGCCTCAAACCGGGTTGCCGGCAGTAGAAGTTGTATTTACCATTTTGCATGCCGGCGGTAAGTTTGGCGGCGATGGATACAAGGTATCAGGCGGCTTGCACGGTGTTGGTGCTTCAGTTGTAAATGCACTGAGTGAACATCTGGAAGTAGAGGTTTGTGACGGAACCCATATTCACCGTCAGGAGTATGCCAGAGGTGTGGTAGAAATGCCCCTGACCGTGATTGGCGATACGACCAAAACCGGTACCAAGGTTCATTTTAAACCGGACGGTGAAATTTTTGAAACCTTGGAATATGATTATAGTATTTTGCTCACAAGATTGAGAGAACAGGCATTCTTAAACCGCGGAATTAAAATTACCTTGAGTGATGTAAGGGAAGAGGAAGTCAAAAGCGAAACCTTGCAGTATGAAGGTGGTATCTGTTCTTTTGTTGAGTATAAAAACAGACACACCACTCCGCTCCATGAAGAAGTGATTTACATGGAAGTGGAGAAAGAAGATTGTCAGGCAGAGGTAGCTCTCCAGTATAATAACGGCTATCGGGAAAATATTATCAGCTTTGCCAACAATATTCATACCACCGAAGGGGGGATGCACGAAACAGGCTTTAAAAGTGCATTAACCCGTGTCATCAATGATTATGCAAGAAAGAAAAATATGCTGAAGGACAACGATCAGCCTTTAAGCGGAGATGATGTAAGAGAAGGGATGACCGCAGTCATCAGCATCAAAGTAAAAGAAGCCCAGTTTGAAGGGCAGACCAAAACAAAGCTGGGAAATTCCGAGGTCAGAGGCTTAGTAGAAACCATGATGTCGGAAAAACTAAGCACCTTTTTGGATGAAAACCCCGGGGTAGGAAAAATCGTTATTGAAAAATGTATTTCCGCATCCCGAGCCAGAGAGGCGGCAAGAAAGGCAAGAGAAGCCACCAGAAGAAAATCTGCATTGGAAAGCAATCAGATGCCGGACAAGTTGTTTGACTGCCACGAGAGGGACAACACCAAAACAGAAATTTACATCGTGGAAGGTGACTCCGCAGGAGGTTCCGCAAAGGAAGGAAGAGACAGTAATTATCAGGCTATCCTTCCCTTATGGGGTAAAATGCTGAATGTAGAAAAATCCCGTGCGGATAAGGTATATAGCAATGAAAAATTGCTTCCTGTGATTTCTGCTTTAGGTGCAGGAATCGGAGCAGAATTTGATATTGAAAAATTAAGATATGATAAAATTATTATTATGGCGGATGCCGATGTTGACGGCTCTCATATCCAGACCTTGCTGTTAACCTTCTTTTTCCGCTTTATGCCGAAATTGATTGAAGAAGGGCATGTGTATCTGGCAAAGCCGCCGCTGTATAAGCTTTCAAGAGGAAAAAAATCCGAGGTTGCATATTCGGATGAAGAAAGAGACAGAATCAGTGAAGAATTGAAAAACGGCGATCCCAATGCAAAAGTTGACATCAGCCGTTACAAAGGTCTTGGTGAAATGAATCCGGAAGAGCTTTGGGAAACCACCATGAATCCGGAATTCAGAATTCTGATTCGTGTTACCTTGGAGGATGCGGAAAAGGCGGATGAAACCTTCTCTATTCTGATGGGAGATGAAGTAGAACCCAGAAGAAAGTTTATCGACGAAAATGCAAAGTATGCCGTCAATCTTGATATTTAACAGGAGTAAGCCATGAAAAAATCAAATTTTGAAAATAACGATACTCACTTCTTGGAAAATCTGGAAAACCAGACCATTGTAGAAGTAGATATTGAAAAAAGAATGAAAGAGGCTTTTATTGATTACGCTATGTCCGTTATCATCAGCCGTGCTTTGCCTGATGTAAGGGACGGTTTAAAGCCTGTTCACAGAAGAATTTTATATGCCATGTATGAAGAGCATCTGACAGCAGATAAACCCTTCTTTAAATCTGCTACCACCGTCGGTAATGTTATCGGTCGGTATCATCCTCACGGGGATGCTTCCGTTTACGATGCTCTGGTTCGTATGGCGCAGGATTTTTCCCTCCGTTACCCTTTGATTGACGGGCACGGAAACTTTGGTTCCATTGATGGTGACCCGCCTGCTGCATACCGTTATACAGAAGCAAGAATGAGCAAAATCGCCAACGAATTGCTGGCGGACATTAATAAAGATACCGTTGACTTTGCTCCCAACTTTGATGAAAAGAGAATCGAACCTACCGTTTTGCCTACCAGAATCCCAGTACTTTTGGTAAACGGCTCTTCCGGTATCGCAGTTGGTATGGCAACCAATATTCCTTCTCATAACCTTCGGGAAGTGATTTCCGGTGCCATTGCGCAAATGGAAAACCCGGATATTACGGTGGATGAATTGATGGAGCATGTGAAAGGACCCGACTTCCCCACAAAAGCTACCATTATGGGAAGAAACGGCATCAGAAGTGCTTATGAAACAGGCCGTGGAAGAATTATCATCCGTGCAAAAACCGAGGTCATAGAAAATAAGGACGGCAGATATTCTATCGTGATTACCGAAATTCCTTATCAGCTGAAAAAGGTGGATTTGGTAAAATCCATTGCTGATCTGGTAAAGGATAAGAGAGTAGACGGCATTGCCGATATTCGTGATTTGTCCTCCAAGCGTGTGGGACTAAAAATCATGATTGACTTAAAACGGGATGGAAATCCCCAGATTGTGCTCAATCAGCTGTATAAATTTACCCGTTTGCAGGACAGCTTTTCTATCAATATGCTTGCCATTGAAGACGGAAAGCCAAAAGTGTTGAGCTTAAAGCAAATTCTGCACAATTACATCAATTTCCAAAAAGAAATCGTTACCAGAAGAACAAAATACGATTTGAAAAAGGCAAAGGAACGGATGCACATCTTGGAAGGCTTAAAAATTGCCCTTGCCAATATTGATGAAGTCATCGAAATCATCAGAAGTTCTTATGACGATGCAAAAGAACGGTTGATGGAACGGTTCGGATTCTCTGATGTACAGGCACAAAGCGTGTTGGATATGCGTCTTGCACAGCTGCAACGGTTGAACGGTGAAAAGATTGAAGACGAATATAACGGTTTGGTTGCATTAACGAAAGAATATCAGGAAATTCTGGATAATGAAGAAAGATTGAAGGAAGTTATCAAAGAAGAATTGACCGCCATTGCGGATAAATACGGGGATGACCGTCTGACCGGTATTGAAGCAGCCATTGATGATGTGGATTACGAAGACTTGATTGAAGAAAAAGAAAATGTGTTTACCATTACCCATTACGGTTATGTAAAACGGCTTCCCGTAGAAACCTACAGAAGCCAAAAGCGGGGCGGTAAGGGAATCATGGGGCTGAGTACCCGTGAAGAAGACTTTATCGAAAATATGTTTGTTGCTTCCACCCATGATTACATTCTGTTCTTTACCAATCGTGGTAAAATGTATCACTTAAAGGGCTATCAGATTCCCGAAGCGGGCAGACATGCAAAAGGAACGCCCATTGTTAACCTGTTGCCCATAGAAAAAGACGAAAAGATTACTGCGGGTATCCATGTTTCTAAATTTGAAGAAGGCAAATTCCTGCTTATGGCAACCAAATTCGGGGTTGTAAAGAAAACACCGCTAATTCAGTACGGTTCCTTAAGAAAGGGAGCATTAAACGCCATTTCTCTGGACGAAGGGGATGACCTGATTAAGGTAAAACTGACTGACGGAAATGATACTGTGCTTCTCGGTACCAATCACGGTATGGCAATCAAATTTGACGAAAAAGATGTTCGTCCTATGGGAAGAACCGCAAGAGGCGTCCGTGGTATTAAGTTAAAGGGAGAGGACTTCGTAATCGGTATGACCACCGTTTCTGAAGACGGTACCTTGCTTGCCGTTACCGAAAACGGCTACGGTAAGAAAACCTCATTTGCGGAATACCGCGACCAGAGCCGTGGCGGTATGGGTATTTCTACTTATAAGATTACCGAGAAAACAGGCAATCTGATTGGTATTGCAAATGTAACAGAACAAGAAGATGTGATGCTGATTAACACAGAAGGCGTTATCATCCGTATGGCAGTTGCAGACATCAGCGAATACAAGCGCGCCACCCAAGGGGTTCGTCTGATTAAGATGGCGGAAGGGGTTACGGTTGTATCCCTGGCAATCACCGATCACGAGGAAGAAGAGCAAGAAGAAGTTGTAGTTGATGCTGTCACTCCTCCCGAAACAACGGATGAAGTGCAAGCACCGCCAGAGATAGAAGAATAAAAAAAATGGATGCCATAGAGGCATCCATTTTCTGTTAATAATTTATAAACCCCAGATCTCTGACATTGTAATATCCAAAGCTGCTCAAATATTTTGCAAAAATCGAGTTTACAAAGGTTAATCCCAGAAAAACACTGTTGATGCATAGTGTTTCATCTACGGATGGATCACTATAATTTGAATATTCCGTGAAGCGGAAATTCATCCCTGGTCTGATAGAAGCAGGAGAGTAATAAGCATTTCCTTCTACTTTACTATAATAATCCCAGATATAAAAGATATAGGTACCTTGTTGATAGGGATCAATCGTAAAGGATGTAAAAATAGTGCTCCCACGATTACCAATAGACCAAATGTAAACCATGATATAGTCATCGTAATGGATCAATCCTAAATCAGAATAGCCATTATCCGAATAATTTCTTTCTTCATATATCTTATCCCCTTCATCTGTTGTATCTGTTGCATAGACCTCTATAAAGGCTGCCAACAGAGAATAAGCATCAGTATTTTCGTAGGATGGAGTAAAAGAAGGATAGGAAGGGGTTTCTTGTATCGGTTCTGATGTATCAGAAACAATTTTTGCTAATGACCGTAAACTTGTATCATTAAATCCTTCAATCAAGGAAATGGGCAAAGCCAATCCAAGATTTTCTCCATCTGTAAAGCCGGCAGAAGTAATTCCGATGACCTGAGCATACTTGTTGATTAATGCACCTCCGCTGCTTCCGTGAGAAATAGCGGCACTGGTTTGAATATAAGGAACTCCGTCAATAAGACGATTAGCATTGGAAATCAATCCTTGAGAAATCGTGTTCTGAAGACCAAGCGGGCTTCCGATTGCAAAAACCGTAGCACCTCCTGTTATGGTTGCAGGATCACCGATTTCCAGCTTTTTAAAGCCGGAACCATCTATTTGTATGACTGCCCAGTCTTGATCCGCATTATAGTCATATATACCCTTAACATCATACACTGATTCATCATCGGTCTGAATTTTAGCAGAATATGCTCCTTCAATTACATGGTAATTGGTAACAGCAATCCCGCTTTCGTCAATAAAGAACCCACTTCCTGAAGCAAACATATCTCCGTTTTTATCATAAACTTCCAGATAGAAAACAGAGGAGGAGCACAAATCATAAACTTGTTCTGCTGTTAATTCTTCAAGAGAAACAGTAGGATGATAAGAAAAGGCATTCATATCATAAGAATTTTCAAATTGCTCTTGGGTAAATACTCCTTCTGAAATCAGCTTTTGTGCTAAAGATTGAGAGGAGTTTTTTAAATTTACCTTCATTGCAGCATAAGAAACCAAGACAACATCAGCGCGCAAGAAGTTGTTTCTGTCAACCTTGCTTGGTAAAATACCGATATGTTCTGATAATTCATAGGGGTTTTCCCAATGGAAATCCTGTTGATTGACATCTGAATATCCCAACGCCCTCAATATAAATGTCAGATACATTTGCGCATTAGCATTTTCTGTTCCAAAGGTGGTTTCCGAGGTACCTTTTGTTAATCCCTGTTCATATGCATAGCCGACATAATGGGAAGCCCAATCCGGAACATCTTGAAAGGGATGAGACCATTTTTTTGATGTTGCTTCTTCTTCTTTGCCTAGTAAACGAATTAACATAATCATTGCTTCAATTCTTGTAGGAGCACGATTTAAAGCGAAATCTGTATCTGATACACCGTAAAACAAGCCTAAATTTTTTAAATCCATTGCCAGGGTTTCTTCAAAAGAAGTATTTCGAGCTAAAACGGTTGCTGGTAATCCGCAAAGGCAGATGGTAAAACATAAGATCAATGCAATTATTTTATTTTTCATAAAATTCCTCCTTTCTTTTATTATAACA
>JAZNYR010000175.1:0-7557 GCA_045594525.1 Clostridia bacterium
TTACCCACTGGATTGGCGGTATGGGAGTGTTGTTGTTTGTTATGGCAGTCATTCCCGTCAGTGAAAATCATTCGATTCATATTATGAGAGCGGAGCTCACAGGACCTTCTGTCGGCAAAATTGTTCCAAAGGGAATCAATACTGCCAAGATTTTATATGGAATTTATTTAGCATTGACTCTCCTTGAAGCCATCTTGCTATGTGCAGGGGGGATGAATGTGTTTGACAGTATCATTCACGCGATTTCCACGGCCGGCACAGGCGGTTTTTCCAATAAAAATGCAAGTGTGGCACATTTTGATAGTGCTTATATCGATTGGGTCATTACGATATTTATGCTGTTATTCAGTATCAACTTCAATATGTTTTATTTTTTGTTGATTCGCAGGCTTGCTGCGGTACGGCAAAACAGCGAATGGAAGGTTTTTTTGGGAATTGTAGCTGTTTGTACAGTTGTAGTGATGTTTTGTATTTATCCTGAATATAATTCCTTGCTTCAAAGTCTTAGGTATGCAGCGTTTCAGGTTGCTGCGTGTATCAGCACAACTGGGTTTGTGACAGCAGATTTTAATCAATGGAATGAAATCGCCAAATATATCCTTCTTCTTGTTATGATAATTGGTGCTTGCGCCGGTTCCACAGGCGGAGGAATGAAAATAGTCCGTATTCAGGTTTTGTGGAAATCAATGGTGAATGAAGTCAAACGAATCATTCATCCCCAATCTGTGAATCGCCCGAAGATAGACGGCAAAGGTTTAAATGGTGAAGTGGTAACCGGTACATTGGTTTATTTTGTTCTTCTGATTGCCTTGTTTGGAATTTCGGTTTTGATTGTAGGACTTGAAAATCGGGGGATAGAGACAACCGCCACAGCAGTCCTTTCTTGTATCAATAATGTTGGTCCCGGTTTAGGAGATGTGGGTCCGGTTTATAACTATGGCGGGCTGTCAGGTTTATCAAAATGGGTTCTGTGCGCGGATATGCTTCTTGGAAGACTTGAAATTTATCCCGTGTTGTTATTGTTTTCTCCCAATATCTGGAGAAGGAAATTTATGTAAAAGAATGTAGACGACAGGTTTTTCCTGTCGTTTATTTTTTTTATTTTATTTCCTCATTGTGACAAATTTTTTTCCTTGTTTCCTGTATAATAAAAAAGGAAAAGGAGAGAGTGGGATGATTGTTTATGCTGATGTTCTGTTTTTGCTGAATTTTTCCATGGACTATTTGATTTTGCATTTGGTATCCTGTCATCTTCACAAGGGAAATCATCTGTTTCTTTGTGCATTGCTTGGGGGTTTTTACGGGCTTATGGCAGTAAAGGTTCCCTTGATGGGAACTGCCTTTTTTCAGATATTATTTGGTGCAATTATGGTGAGTATTGCATATCGCCCGACAAGCATTTCTCAATTTATCAAAGCCTGTTTTCTTTTTTTGTGTACCTCCTGTTTGATTGGTGGAGTGCTTTATGCAATCCTTTTGAAAACCGGCCGGGGGAAACTGGTGAACGGAATCATATATTTCGATTTTTCTTTGCTGCAATTTTTGGTATTTACCCTTTTGTGTTGGGGTTGTTTAACGGCAAGTTCCGCAGTGTTTGGTCGGATTGGCGAAAACCATTTGAGAAAAATAATGATTAAGAGCCGAGGGAAAGAGCTTATGTTGACCGCGATGGTTGATACAGGCTGTGAATTGACAGAACCGTTAACCGGTTTTCCTGTTATGGTGGCAGAATATGACCGCTTGGTTGAAATTTTGTCTGAAGAGTTACGAGGAATGATGAATGGAGAAAACATCGGACCTGTGCCGGAAAAAATTTATCGGATTCCCTTTTCCACAGTAAAAGAGGGTAACGGTTTACTGTATGCCTTCAGACCGGAAAGTGTTACAGTGATTCAGGGAAAGAAACAAATCACACTCAATCGGGTTTTGGTAGGAATTGTTCAAAAAAAATTGACGGGAAATCAAAGCTACTCCGCTTTGCTGCATCCGGCAATGACAATATAAAAAGAGGTGTAAAAAATGGGAAAGACAGGAAAGTGGATGGAAGTATATGCAGCATTTCTAAAGCGGCTGCGGCAGGAAAATCGGATTTATTATATAGGCGGGAGCGATGTGTTGCCGCCACCCTTGGGCGTAGAGGAGGAAGGAGAGTGTGTCCGTCGGCTCAGTTTGGGCGAGGAAGAAGCACGGGATACCTTGATTGAACATAATTTGCGATTGGTGGTTTATATCGCAAAAAAATTTGAAAATACAGGAATCGGAATTGAGGATTTAATTTCAATCGGAACCATCGGTCTTATGAAAGCGGTCAATACCTTTAATGCGGATAAGAAAATCAAGCTGGCTACTTATGCCTCCCGATGTATTGAAAATGAAATTTTGATGTATTTGAGAAAAAACAGCGCTCAAAAAACAGAAGTCTCCATTGATGAACCATTAAGAGTGGATTGGGACGGAAACGAACTTCTTCTCTCTGATATATTAGGTTCAGATGGAGACAGTGTGGATAAACAGTTAGATGATGAGGTGGACCGCCAGCTTCTTTATTTGGCGTTACATAAGCTGTCAAACCGTGAGCAACGGATTATGGTGCTGCGGTTTGGGTTGCATGGCGGGGATGAACTGACCCAAAAAGAAGTGGCAGATATGATGGGAATTTCCCAGTCCTATATTTCCCGTTTGGAAAAAAGAATTATCAAGCGAATGAAAAAAGAGATTACCAGAATGATTTCATAGTGAGTTTCATATTTCCTCTTTTCATCGTCACGGAGATATGTTTTATTCTTCAAAGAACCGTGGGGAAGTGGTGTAGTCCATACCGCCCCTGCGGTTTTTTGTTTGCAAAAGTGCATAGAAATCCCCGGCGGCAATATCAATTTTCAAACTTTCAGAATCCATCTTTTGTTTGGAAAGATTTGTAATAATGGGTAAATTTCCTTTTTCTTTTATTGTGCGTAACAAAGCGGCTCCGCATTTGTTTGCTGCTAAAACCCGAAAATACTCCGGCTGATAGTTCTTTTTTTCAATACCAAGATAGGAATTTAACAGGATTCTTTGAATCCTGGTTTGTGTGTACCGTTTTGTTTTAGCAAGGGCAATCACATCCTGCAAGGTTTCTCCTCCAAGGGCAGCTTCTTTTAAGCGATATTCCAACCCTTCCGTACAATCAGCTGTGTTACTGAGCTTTTCGGGAGAAATACGGCGAAGGTGAGCAAGCAAAATGTTTTGAAACAAATCCATATTCACAGGAAATCCACCCTCACGCAAAGAAAGAGCAACGGGTGAATAGGCTTCCAATTCCTCTGTGTGATTTCGAAGATAGCTTGCAGAACAAACATCCTCCTGACCTGTCTTGTCGTGGTGCCCTGCTTTGTGCCGTAACACGGGAAAGGGGATCATATCCGAACCAAGAATTTCCAATGCTTTACAGTATTCTATTCCCAGCAGGTCGTTAGGGGAGTTCAGTAAAAATCCAAAAGATTCCTCTTGTACGGCATTTGCTCTTGCTACCGGAAAAGACACGCCTCGTTCCAATTCTTTTGCTAATTTTTCTTTAAAGTCACCGGATTCATCTGCAAAAAAGGCACCTGCTTTTTTCAGTTCATCCGTATCAGCAGTTTCACTGCCAAAGGAAAGAAGGGAAACAACTCCTGTTTGTTCCAAAAGAGAAACAGCACCCGTAGCAAAGCGTTCCGCAGAACGGCATGCAAATACTGCGGGCAATTCCAATACCAGATCTGCACCGCCCATAATGGCTGCCTCTGCCCGCACAAATTTATTGACACAAGCCGCTTCTCCTCTTTGGACAAAATTGCCGCTCATGACACAAACACAGGCATCGGCCATCTTCTTGGTTTGTTCTATATGATATTTGTGACCGTTGTGAAAGGGGTTGTATTCACAAACAATACCGGCGACTCTCATCAGATTGCTCCTTTTTCTTTAGTATTATTTATTATATCATAAAACAAGAAAAAAGTCAAAAAGAATGAATTTGGGATTGATTTTTTCATCAGATTGTGATACCATAAAAGAAGAAGAATAAATTGGGGAGGAAATTATGGAAAATTTGCCTTGTAATTTATTGATGGCACAGATGTCTATGGATATCGGCGGTGCCGAAACACATATTATGGAATTGTCTCTGGAGCTGCAAAAGCGGGGATACCGTGTAATTATCGCATCAAACGGCGGTTCTTTTGTACCGGAGCTTGAGGCGGCAGGGATTGTGCATTATCAGGTTCCGTTGCATAACAAAAAGCCTGCCAATTTGCTCAAGTCCTATCGTATGCTCCGTGAAATTATAAAAAAAGAAAAGATTGATTTGGTTCATGCTCATGCTCGGATTCCCGGATTTATTGCAGGAAAAGTGTGCCGCAGGGAAAAGATTCCTTTTGTTACTACGGCTCACTGGGTATTTGAAACAGGGAAAGGATTGAAATATCTGACCGACTGGGGACAGGAAACCATAGCTGTCAGCGAGGATATTAAATCCTACTTAATGAAAGAATATAAGCTTCCCCAAGAGCAAATTGTTGTTACCATAAACGGAATCAATACCAACCGTTTTTCAAAGGAGATTAGCTTCGGTGCAGTGGCGGTGGAATTTCAGTTTATAAAGGATGCGTTTCGGATTGTTCATATCAGCCGTCTTGACAGAAGTCGTGCAGATGTTGCCTTTTTGCTGATAGAAGCATTTGAGGAAATCAAGGCAGAAATTCCCAATGCAGAATTGGTGATTGTAGGCGGCGGCGATGTGTACCATGAAATCAAAGAAAAAGCGGCAGCGGCTAACGAGAAATTGGGCGGTCCGTTTATTAAATTGACCGGTCCCCGTACCGATATTAACCGTTTTGTTGCTTCAGCAGACCTGTTTGTTGGGGTAAGCCGTGCCGCATTAGAAGCAATGGCGGCAGAAAAAGCAACGGTTCTGGCAGGAAATGAAGGGGATTTGGGGCTTTATCTTCCCCAAAAGGAAGCCTCTGCGTTTGGCAGTAACTTTACCTGCCGTGGGGAATCCATGCCTACTGCAGAATCTGTAAAGAATAGTATTTTAGAATATTATAATATGTCAGAAACAGAACGGGAAGAGGTATGCCGTTTTTGCAAAAAAACGGTGGTTCGGCATTATTCGGTGAACAGAATGGCTGACGATGCGGAAAAAGCATACCGTGCTGTAATGGAAAAGTGAGCGGGGAAAAAATGATGGTTGATATAATGCTGTCCGGTTATTACGGATTTGGGAACAGCGGAGACGAGGCACTGCTACAAGGGATTTTGCATGATTTAAGAGCGTGCCGTCCTGACATTTCGATTGTTGTGCTGTCTCATAATCCGAAAGAAACTGCCCAAAAATATCAGGTAACGGCAGTAGATCGGATGAATTTCAAAGAAATATTAAAATTGATGAAAAAGACCAAGCTGTTGTTAAGCGGCGGGGGAAGTCTGATTCAGGATACCACCAGTTCCAAATCCTTGTATTATTACCTGACATTGATTGGTATGGCAAAGAAATGCGGTTGTAAGGTAATGCTGTATGCCAATGGGGTAGGACCTGTGAACGGTAAATTGAACAGAAAAATTGCAGGAGCCATTGTAAACGGGGTGGACCGAATTACATTGCGTGATCCGGACTCTATGAGAGAATTAAAAAAAATGGGTGTAAAAAAGCCTGACATGACTCTGACTGCCGACCCGGCTTTAGGACTAAAACCATGCGATGAGCAAAAGAGCAATGAACTGTTGCAAAAATTCGGATGTGACAATCCTCCTTTGATTATTTCATTGCGGAACTGGAAGGATTGTGATGAAAAAATCTGCAAGGAAGTCAAACGGTTTATTATAGAAATGCGGAGCCATTATGGCTGCAAAACCTTGTTACTTCCCATGCAACCCTCCTGTGATACAGAGCTTTGCCGTCTTGTGTCAAAGGGGACGGATGCGGTTGTATTAGAAGATTTGTCGGTGGAGGAAGTGTTAGGTTTAATGCAAAAAAGCGGAGCAGTGATTGGAATGCGTCTTCATGCTTTGATTTATGCTGCTGCCGTAGGTGCGGCTCCTGTGGGGATTGTATATGACCCAAAGGTGCAGGGGTATCTTCGGTATCTTGGTTTAAAAAGCTATCTCCCTGTGGAAAACATTGATGCACAGGAGTTGGTTCGTCTGACTGCACTTGCCCGTAAATCCGACTATGAGGAAAAGCTTCCCGATATGAAGAAAAAAGCGTTTCAAAACGCGGAAATTGCTGTTTCACTTCTTGGAACGGGCGAAATCTGTGAGTAACAGTACCAGATAAAACACAAGAGTAATCATCAATAAAAACAGTGTCAGATAAAGCTCGCCGTTTAGTTCTCTTTGTGTGGGAATATGAGTATAAAAAACGGAAGCATCCCGTAAAAATAACGGGAACAAAAAATAAGTAATGATTCCAGAGAACATACCTTGCAGGAGTTTTCCTGTCAGGTATGTTTTTTTATTGAAACCTTTGATGATTCCAAAAGTTTGGGCGTGCACACAAAGACCTCCGAATCCTAAAACGACAGAAACCGCAGTGAGAAGAGTGCGCAGAGGCAATTGATGCAGTTGTGAAAGCAGATAGGTTCCCGAGGTCATTTCAAGCAACCCGCTTAACATACCGCTTGCAAAGCTTGTGGCTTGCTCCGCCGTTAACAGACTTGCGAAAAAGAAGATGATTCCAAACTCATATAAGCCCTTTAAGATCACCTGAAATAAAATAATATAACTGCAAACCGAAAGGATAGAGGTTATGGCGCTGTTTACCGCATCGGACAGTAAATTCCAAGATAATGAGATGGGTGTTTCTTGATAGACCTTATTCCCCTTGCTATGATTGCGAAAGAGAAATCCTATGAGTACCGCGGCGAAGAAATGAGAAAACAACAGTAAATACCCCAAATTCTTATTCTCAAACATTCCAACCCCTACCGTTCCCACCAAGAACAGAGGGCCTGCGTTGTTGCAAAATCGCAAAAGGCGGTTCGCTTCCTCATAAGAGATTTGTCCTGATTCCTTTAATTCTGTAACGGATTTTGCACCAATGGGATAGCCGGCACATACGCTTAAGAAAAATGCAGCGGTACCGGAAGGGGAGATGCCGAACAAACGGGAAAAAAGGGGATGCAGCGGACGGAATATGGCTGTTAAAAACCCTGTTTTAATAAGCAAAGAGCTGAGAATGAAAAAGGGAAATAAGGAAGGAATCACCGTGGTTGCACAAAGCTCCAATCCATCTACTGCAGCTTCCATTGCCTCGGAAGGATAACACAGCAAAAAGAGAAGAAGCATTCCCAAACTTATATATAAAATAATCTTTTTCATCTTTTACCTTTCCTTCCTCATTGACATTTACTTAATTATATTCATGATCAAGTAAATTCTTGCATAAATTGCATTGAAAGAGGTGGATTATGAAAGATAAAATAAAAGAAAAAGCAATAAAAATACTTGATTTTCCGGAAGAATTGGTGTTTCCCAGAATAGAATTCAGCGGAAATAAAAATGTGACGGTGGAAAACTACAAAGCAATTATTGAATACG
>JAZNYR010000176.1:0-2550 GCA_045594525.1 Clostridia bacterium
TGTTGGATCACCTGGCTCGGTTGGAAGATCGGGAGAAAGTGTCGGGTCAGTGGGGCTTGTCGGTTCTATTTTTGGGGTGGACTCCGGCGTGGGTTCCGTTCCCTTGTAGGTAGGGCAACTGTCCGTCCCGTTTTTGCAGGAGCAAAGAGCTGCAATCATAAACATACAAACTAATAAGCTTATAATTTTTCTTTTCATAGCTTTTCCCTCCAAAAGCATTGTGCACAGCGGACAGGGGACGGTTCTGCGTCTTCGACCCGCTGCCCTGTTTAGTTTTCATCAAGACAGATAGCTGATCATGGCCTTTAGCTGGTTAGTCCCAAGCGGTATATATCATCTTTAAATTCCTCTGTTATTAGGAAATAATCAGAATCCCAGCAATCCTGCAGATATAAATTTCCGTTGTATTCGCAGATTGTTATCCGTAGCTTTACACAGGGGTAATCCGTAAAATAGGCAAAGAAATCACATATTTCAGTATAACGGTCCTGCTGATCAACGGTATATTGGATAATACTATCGGTGGTGACCTCTGAAATTTTGAAGCTGAAGGGAGCATCTGCATCGCATAGTGAAAGCTCTGAATTATGGTCCAATGTGAGATCATCCCGGACATAAAAGTCAATGGTACGGCTGTTAGTGATAAATTCTGGGTTTTCTTTATCGTTGCCGTAGAAAATAGTTACAACGCCTAAAATATAGAAAATACCGTATGGAATCGTTGCAATCTCAACCCATTCTAAGTCTTTCCGATCGGTGATGTACTTGCCGTTAGTATTATTGTAGTTGATGTAGGTGTGCCCGTTGTAATACCATTCTGAGAGATCGTCATTGTAGGTGATGGTGTCGGATGAGGAAACGGGCGTACATGCGCAAAAAGATAAGGAATATGTGAAGATCATAATCCATACAATGATTTTTTTCATATTTGCCTCCTTTAAAATAGAGGACAGGGGACGGTCTTGTGTCGTCATCCCGCTGCCATCTTTAGTTTTCGTCAACCAGAGACCCGTCCTCTGTCTTTCCCCTTTCTTTCTGATGTCTGTCTTTTCTTAATGCTTTTTCCAGTTTCATAAGACATATCATAGGAACAGACCAAAAAACAAAATGCGGTAATTTACTTGTTTTTGCTGTTGTAAAAACAGCCATACAGATACTACCAATAATAATGGACAAGATCATTGCGATTATGAGATATCGTTTATATGTTGACTTTTTCGAAAAATAGTCTGACAAAAGGAAGAATAGCAAAAGATAAAGCACACAAAAAATTATTTCCATAATGATCTTCTCTCCATACAAAGAAACAACTAAGGTTAGAGGACGGGAAACCGTCCACTGCCCTTATCAATTAACCTTACAGGATTCAGCCCACTGGATAAATTTCGGATGAAAATCCTCCTGGTTTACTGCGGGTGTTGAGAATGTGATGATCCAGAAATTGTCCTCTCCCTGGATGCAGACTGACAGGTAATAAAGTTCCTGTGTATCCGGGGTATCTGTATAGGCAAACCATATGAAATCGCCGTTTACATTTTTCTTAAGTTCGGTACGCCCATTGACCTCTAATACGATATCGGCGTATTCATCCAGGGTGATATCGCCGAGGATATCCTTTTCCTCCCGCACCACAAAGGCAAAGGCCGTTTTGGATTCATAGCAGGCAAAGAAGCCCTCAAGCGCTGACTCTTTGAACTGGTCAGTAAGGGTGATCTCAAACCCTTCTTTGGTAAAGGTCTTCTCGGAAATTGTGTCGAAATTGAACATTCCGCTGGAAAACAATCCTATGATAACACCGATCACAACAGCGCCGATCGTAATGATAGCACCCTTGCGGTTTCTCTTTTTCTGATTGGCCTTTTCTTCTTCCGTGAGCTGAACACCGTCAAAACGGAAGGGATTGCCGCTTACATTATAATAGTGCTTTCCGGATAACGATACATCCTCCTGTCCCGCTTCAATGGCAATGGAAGTATGGAAGGTGTCCTTGAGTAAAAGCTCAAAAACGATAAAGATCTTCTGCTTTTCCTCGCCGATTTCAAAGGTCTTTTCCTCGCCGTTTTTTATTTCGCCTATTTTGCGGCAGGGGACACCTTGAATGGTAATATCCGACGACTGATAATCTTCTATGTATACCAAATCCTTTACTGCACAGGCGACAATGCTTTTACGGCGTTTAATGGTTATTTTTCTCATAGTTGTAATCATTCCTCCTATGTGAATAATCTTAAATTAGTATATCGTAAACAGGAAACCGTCGCCTAGTTCTTTGCTCTATTAAAAAGGTGACCGTATACCCAGAGTGCTCTATCTATATCCCGATTTTGATTATAGTTTTCACCAAAAATTGATGTTAATTTTGAAATATATGTACGATTGCATATATCCATAACATCGTCATATTCGTCACTGTATTTGTCCGGCAAGTCTAAAAAAGAAACAGATTCGCCAGGCTTTTTCTCATCGGAAATTGCAACTAATGCCATCATTGCAAAACGGTCGTAGATCGGCCATCTTCCACGCGAGATAAAATACAGGAGCGTAAAGTCG
>JAZNYR010000177.1:0-4177 GCA_045594525.1 Clostridia bacterium
CTATAAACAAACATCGCCTCTCGTCGTATCACATACGACTTCGGGTACCCAAAAGCAAGGTTTTACCATGCTTTTGCTCAGTTTGTTCATTCTGTACTATTTTTCTCCAACCCCAAAGGGGCTATAGCAAAATGCACAGACCACGTAAAGCGAGAAAACGCTTGGAAAATTTGATGTTTTCCAAGCGTTTTTTTATGTTTATTCTTCTTTTCCAAAATATTCTTCCGGATTGTCAAAGTAACTCCGGTCGGGAACCATAGGTTCTGCAAAGGAGAATTTTCCTAAAGAAATATTGCGGTTGCCATCCACCAGCAATTGGACCTGATCCACCGTTACAAATTCAACATAGCAGGCAAGCATAGATTGAACCAACAGATTTTCTTGTCCGGGGGTGCATTCTGAAATAAATTCCTTGGAGAAATTCAATGTGAAGATTTTTTCTTCTTCGTCAAAATTCATATTCAGCACACTTGCATGATCGGGAAGAATATTGTTTTTATTGTCCGGGTCCTCTGTGCCGTGATGAAGTTCCTCAATAATCAAATCCTGTGCATTGTTATCGCCGGCAGGGATCAGACGGTATTCACGGATTAACTGTGTGTTTTCCTTGTTGGGGAAATACAGATGCAACATCCAGATAGGGAAGTTGGATTCCTCTGCCATGTCAACCAGTCTGGTTACATAAGGATACTGGAAATATCCGGGAAGATGTTCCCCTTCGCAAAGAAGATTCACCTTTGCAATTTTATTTCCCTGTTGACGCTCCCCTTGGGAAATTGCCAGGGCACAAAGTTCGTTAATGTAAAGAAAATCTTGCTCTGAAATTGTTTTAATTTCTTTGGAAAAATCAACACTTAATGTATTTCCTTCTACTGTTACGGAAGATACGGAAACATTTTCAGGAAACAAATTCGAGTTTGCTTTTACCATTTCTGTTACATAAAGCAACGGTAAATCGTCCTGAGGATAAACATCTTTCGAGGAGCGGTTGATATTTTCTCCCAATGTATCTACCGTATAAATATCAATGCTGATGGGTTCTTCCTTTACGGCAAACGGATCGGCACAACCGGGTAAAATCAAGAGTCCTGCCAATAATAAAATCAGAATTTTTTTCACTTTGTTCCTCCTTTGATCTCAAACGAAATCGGTTCAACAATTGTTTTTATCCTGTCACAATCATCTCTATTTATCATAGCAAAAACCTTGTGCTTTGTCAACGGTTTTTCTTGATTTTTTTATCATAATATGGTATGATGAAAAGGAAAGCAGGGGATCAAAATGCGGAATTTTAAATTAAGATTGGAATATGACGGCACCCGTTATAAGGGTTGGCAAAAACAAGGGAATACGGAACAGACAATTTCTGCAAAGTTAGAATTGATTTTGCAAAAAATGCTCAATCAAAAAGTGGAGATTCACGGCTCGGGAAGAACGGATGCGGGAGTGCACGCCTTGGGTCAGGTGGCTCATTTTAAAGGAAACACCAATCTGACTTGTGAAGAAATAGAGGATTATCTGAATGATTATCTTCCCCTTGATATTCGTGTTCTTTCAGTTGAGGAAATGCCCTTGTTGTTTCACAGCCGCCTGAATGCCAAGCGGAAAACCTATCGTTATCATATTTATTTGGAGAAAAAGCCTCCTGTGTTTTTGCGAAATCGGGTTTATTGTGCCGAACAACCTTTGGATGTGGAAAAGATGAAAAAAGGGGCGGAGCTGTTGCTTGGCACTCACGATTTCCAGTCTTTTTGTGCCACGAGAAAGGGAAAGAAATCTACGGTCAGGACCTTGTATGAGTGCTTTTTTGAACAAGAGGGGTCAATGCTTACCTTGCTTGTCACGGGAAACGGATTTTTGTATCACATGGTAAGAATTTTAGCAGGGACCCTGGTGGAAATCGGGGAGGGAAGCAGAGAATATAATTCTTTGCCTGCGTTGTTAGAACAAAAAGATCGCTCAAAAGCGGGGCGGACATTGCCCCCTTGCGGATTAACATTGATGGGCGTGGAGTATGAGGGGGAGTCAAAATGAAGGTTTTAGTGGTAGTAGATATGCAGAATGATTTTATTAACGGTGCATTGGGAACAAAGGAGGCAGAGGAGATCCTTCCCCGTGTGGTGGAAAAAATCAAGGGGTTTGACGGAACGGTTCTGTTTACCCGTGACACCCACGAAAAGGAATATTTGCAGACGCAAGAAGGAAAGAATCTGCCGGTAGAGCATTGTATCCGTAATACAGATGGCTGGCAGCTTGCCCCCGAAATAGAAGCACTGCGGAAAACGGAAGTGATTGACAAACCAACCTTTGGCAGTGTTGAACTGGGGAAATATTTAGAAGAACTGAATCCCCAAGAGGTGACCTTGATTGGACTTTGTACTGATATTTGTGTCATTTCTAACGCTATGATTATCAAAGCAGTTCTTCCGGAGGTGCCTGTGAAGGTGGATGCTTTCTGCTGTGCCGGAGTAACCCCGGAAAGCCACGAAAGAGCATTGGAAGCAATGAAGATGTGTCAAATAGAAATTTTGTAAACTGCAGCATAGAACAAAAAAGGCTTAAATTTTGATAAAACCCTTGACAAAAGGGTTAGAATTTTATATGATATTATATATGAAAAAAGCCGAATGGCAGAAGTGGAGTAAAAAGAATGCAAAATACCGAAAAGACAATGGATAAAATTGTAGCTCTCTGTAAGGGAAGAGGGTTTGTGTATCCGGGTAGTGAAATCTACGGTGGATTGGCAAACTCTTGGGATTACGGCCCCCTTGGCGTTGAGCTGAAAAATAATGTAAAACGGGCTTGGTGGAAGAAGTTTGTGCAGGAGTCTCCTTACAATGTGGGCTTAGATGCTGCAATTCTTATGAATCCTCAAACATGGGTGGCTTCCGGTCACATTTCTTCTTTTAATGATCCGCTGATGGACTGTAAGTCCTGTAAGGCTCGTTACCGTGCCGACCAGCTGATTGAAGAGGTGGATGGTGTAGGAACAGAAGGCTGGACCAACGAACAGCTGACCGCTTACATTCAGGAGCATGAACTCAAATGCCCCAAGTGCGGAAAGCATGATTTTACCGATATTCGTAAATTCAATATGATGTTTAAAACTTTCCAGGGTGTTACCGAGGATTCTAAATCTGAAATTTATATGCGTCCTGAAACGGCACAGGGTATCTTTGTGAACTTTAAAAATGTGCAGAGAACTTCAAGAAAGAAGGTTCCCTTCGGTATTGCACAGATCGGAAAATCTTTCCGTAATGAAATCACACCCGGAAACTTTACCTTCCGTACTCGTGAGTTTGAACAGATGGAGCTGGAATTTTTCTGTGCACCCGGTGAAGATTTAAAATGGTTTGCATACTGGAAAGAATTCTGCAAAAACTGGTTGCTGTCTTTGGGCATCAGAGAAGAAAACCTGAAGCTTCGCGACCATAAGCCGGAAGAACTTTCTCACTACTCCAATGCAACCACTGACTTTGAATTTTTGTTCCCCTTTGGCTGGGGCGAACTGTGGGGCATTGCAGACAGAACTGATTTTGACTTAAAACAGCATACCGAGCACTCCGGAGAATCTTTGGATTATATTGACCCTGTCACCAATGAACGATATATTCCTTACTGCGTGGAACCCTCTTTAGGGGCTGACCGTGTGACACTGGCATTTTTGATTGACGCTTATGATGAAGAACAGCTGGACGAAAAGGATACCCGTGTGGTTTTGCATCTGCATCCTGCTTTAGCACCTATCAAAGCTGCGGTTTTGCCTTTGTCCAAGAAACTGTCTGAGCAGGCAACAGAAGTGTATCAAAAGCTTGCAAGTAGCTTTATGTGCGAATTTGACGATGCAGGCAGCATCGGAAAACGGTATCGCAGACAGGACGAAATCGGAACACCTTTCTGTATTACTTATGACTTTGATTCTGTGGAAGACGGTTGTGTGACAATCCGTGAACGGGATACTATGGAACAGCACAGAATCAAGATTGATGAAGTGGAAAACTACATTGCAGAAAAAATCAAATTTTAAATAAAGAAGAAAGCCCTCAATAGTGAGGGCTTTCAGATTGCTGACAAACCCACCATTTTCAGGTGGGTTTGTGTCGTATATATTAGATTTTTGATAATTCTTGATAGAAATTGCTTATCTCTTTTCCAGAGGATATTTGCAATCTTCTTC
>JAZNYR010000178.1:0-13673 GCA_045594525.1 Clostridia bacterium
TTCCAACGCCCGTTCGTCAATTCCCTCGTAGTGACCGCAAAGCAATATCACATGAGAAAAATCACGGGCAATTCTTCTTGCTGTTTCCTGACGGAACACCTGCCCCTGGGGGGACATGTAAATACAAACGGGGCGGTAATCCAAATCGGCGGTAATAGCACGAAAGGCACGCACCACAGGCTCTGCCTGCATGAGCATTCCTGCCCCTCCCCCGTAAGGGTAGTCATCCACTCTGCCATGCTTATCCGTGGTATAATCACGAATGTTAATAAAATTCAGCTCCAGCAAGCCTTTTTCCTGGGCACGGCCGATAATACTGTCGGACAAGACGGGAGGGAACATTCCGGGAAACAGGGTTAATACATCAAATCTCACTGTTCCTCCATCCCTTCCATTAAGTGAACAAAGATTCCTTCTTCCAAATCCACTTTTTCCACCACATCATCAATCACAGGGAGCAACAGCTCCTTGCCATTTGGGGTGGACACGATATAGACATCGTTTGCTCCGGTCTGAAGAACATCCTTCAGTTTTCCCAAAGCTCGATCATCCTCAAAAACAGGCAGTCCGATTAAGTCGGAAATTAAATATCTTCCTTCCTCCAGTTGGTCTGTGACCTCCCGTCTTTCTGCCCAGATCATTTTCTGTTTCAGCCCTTCGGCCTGCTCGATGGCGTCAATTCCCTTTAATTTCAGAATCAAACCGCCCTTTTGGTAACGCACCTGCTCCAGGGAATATTCCCGATTGTCAATAAAGACGCGGGAAAATCCTTCAAAAAATTCAGGAGAATCGCACCAGCTCATTGCCTTTACTTCTCCCCGCAGACCGTGGGTATTATTGATTTTTCCTACTTCAATTTTTTTCATCGTTCGCTTCCTTTCAATACAAGCATAGGGACGACTTTATTTGCCGTCCCGTATCCAGTATTGCAGCACATCGGTCAAAGGCTATTACACAATATCCACTGATACCATCTTGTTTTCACGAATGGCGGCAGCTTTTACCACCGAGCGGATTGCTTTGGCAATTCTGCCCTGTTTGCCGATTACTTTGCCCATATCGCCTTCTGCAACACGCAGTTCCAAAAGGATGCTGCCGTCCTCTTTATCAATCTGTGTCACAGATACCTCCTGAGGACAGTCCACCAGGGCCTTTGCAATGGTTTCCAGTAATTCTTTCATCACCAGAGCCCCTTTCCTGTTGACATATTTTTAGCCAATAATCCCTTGCTTTTTCATCAGAGATTTTACAGTATCGGTAGGCTGTGCACCCTTCTTCATCCAATCGGTTGCTTTTTCAGCATCAATCTTTACTTCTGCGGGATCGCACAAGGGATTGTAAGTACCGATTTCTTCGATGAATCTGCCATCACGGGGATAACGGGAATCAGCTACAACAATTCTGTAGAAAGGAGCCTTCTTTGCACCCATTCTCTTTAATCTGATTTTTACCATTTGACTTTCACCTCCTTGCAGGATTTCTTATCTCAAATATCAAGCGATATTTTCAAACATTACATAGGAAACGGAAATCTCATTTTGCCCCGTTTCATCTTTTTGGGATTGGAAAACTGTTTCATCATTTTGCACATTTGGTCAAACTGTTTGAGCAGTGCATTCACATCGCTGACCCGTGTGCCGCTGCCGTTGGCGATTCTTTGCTTACGGCTTGAATTGATGATAGAAGGATTTTCCCGTTCCTCCATGGTCATGGACTGAATCATGGCACCCAGACGGGCAAACTGCTTTTCGTCCACCGTGATTCCTTTGAGTTTCGCCTTATCCATTCCTGGAATCATATCCAAAATAGAGGATAAGGGACCCATATTCTTCATTTGTTCCATCTGATCCAGAAAATCATTCAGAGTGAACCGTTCGCTCCGCATTTTCTGTTCCAGTTCCATTGCTTTTTTCTCGTCAAAGGCTTGCTCTGCCTTTTCAATCAGGGTCAGAACATCCCCCATGCCTAAAATACGGGAAGCCATTCTGTCAGGATGAAATACCTCCAAATCAGAAAGTTTTTCTCCCATACCTGCATATTTAATGGGTTTTCCCGTTACTGCACGGACAGAAAGGGCCGCACCGCCGCGGGTATCCCCGTCAAGCTTGGTTAAAATTACACCATCAACAGACAGCTGTTCGTGAAAGCTTTGGGCAACATTCACCGCATCCTGACCGGTCATAGCATCCACCGTCAGCAAAATTTCCTGAGGGTTTACTGCCGCCTTAATATCACAAAGCTCACCCATTAAAGTTTCGTCAATATGAAGCCGACCTGCAGTATCAATCAGCACCACATCATTCAGATTACTTCTTGCATGACGCAAAGCACGCTCTGCAATTCCCACAGGGTCCTTGCAATCTTCCTCTGCATACACAGGAATGTCTAACTGTTTCCCAACAACCTGCAGCTGCTTGATTGCTGCGGGACGATACACATCGCAAGCAACAAGCAGGGGGCGCTTTCCGTCTTTTCTCAAAAGCCCTGCAAGCTTTGCACAAGTGGTGGTTTTCCCTGCTCCCTGCAAGCCAACCAGCATATAAACACCGGGAGGATTGGGAGAATAGGTCAGCTTTTCCGCTGTTCCGCCCATGAGCGCAGTCAATTCCTCATTGACAATCTTTATCACATGCTGGCCCGGTGTCAGACTCTCTAACACTTCCGCACCCACAGCACGCTCCGAAACACTTGCGATAAACTCTTTTACAATTTTGAAGCTGACATCCGCCTCCAAAAGGGCGAGTTTCACTTCCCTCATGGCAACCTTAATGTCGCTTTCGGTCAGCTTTCCTTTCCCTCTTAATTTAGCGAAGGTCTGAGAAAGCTTATCTGCTAAATTTTCAAATGCCATTCTCTATCACTCCATTTGTTCAGCCAATGATAGAATCTCATCGGCACAATTCTCGGAAAGCTTTTGTGTTATTTCACGCAACCGTTCCAACAATTCCCGATTGCGGGTTTTCTTTTCCAAAAGCCCCAATCGCTCTTCATAATAATATAACTGTTTCTCACCCCGACGGATTAAATCAAGCACCGCCTGACGGGTGATGGTATAATGCTCGGTAATTTCTGTCAGGGACAGGTCTTCCTCATAATACAAAGCAAGCACATCTGCCTGACGAGGGGTAATCAGATTCTGATAACAATCCAGAAGCAATCCGATTTCCGCATTTTTCTGCATGTTTCCGACCTCCCCTTTTCTCCTGTAAAGGGATTCTCCTTTACACCTTTATTATTATACCCGCTTTTTCCCCTTTTGTCAAGACTTTTTTTCTTTTTTTCGGACAAATTTTAAAATTCCCAGCACCAGCATTACAGGAAACACGGTTGCTGCCAAAATTCCAATCTGTACACTATCTCCGAACTTTTCAGAAACCACGCCTACAAGTCCCGGTCCTATGGAGCAGCCTGCATCCCCTGCCAAGGCAAGATAGGCAAACATTCCCGTTCCGCCGCCGGGCAGTTTCTTCGCCGCCAGACTGTAGGTTCCGGGCCACATAATTCCCACGGAAAAACCGCATAATGCACAGCCGATTAAACCTACAACAGCAACAGGTGCCAAGCCAATCATCAAATAACTGATCACGCATAATACACCGCAAATAAAAATCATTTTGGAAAGAGGAATCTTTTCACTCATCTTTGCATAAAACACACGGGAAATTCCCATCATGATTGCAAAAGACATGGGGCCTGCCAAATCTCCTACAGTTTTGCTGACCCCCAAAGCATCCTCCACCAAAGCGGACGCCCACTGGGATACGGTAAGCTCGCTTGCTCCCGAACAAAGCATCAGCAGTAAAAACAGCCAGTAAACGGGCATACGGAACAGTTGTTTTAAGGGCATAGGCTTGGTGTTATCCTCCAAGGTGCGGATGGGAACGAGGCAATACAACACCCCATTCACAGCAGGAATCACCGCCAAGAGAAATGCCATGACTCTCCAATGTTCAATTCCCCACACGGCAAAAAAGAGGGTGGACAGCGCCACAACCCCCACCTGACCCCAACAATAAAAGGAATGGAGCAGGCTCATAGTCGCCTCCTTTTTTTCCGTAGGACAGGCTTCCACAATGGGACTGACCAATACTTCAATCACTCCCCCGCCAATGGCGTAAAAGAAAACCGCAAGCAACAGACCGTAGTATTCATTGGAAAACAGGTTTGGGAATACTGCCAGTCCCGCCAACCCCACAGCAGCACTCACATGAGCTGCCACAATACAGGTGCGGTAGCCGATTTTACTTGCAAATTTAGAGGAAAGAAAATCCACCAACAGCTGAATGGCAAAATTAAAGGTTGCAACAAAGGCAATCTGTTCTACAGACAATCCCCACATCTTCCGAAACAGCAAAAACAATAAGGGGGCAAAGTTATTTACAATCGCCTGAACGATATATCCCACCATACTGACGGCAATGGTTTTATTGTAATTCATTGTAATTCTCCTTATAAAGACTGTATAATCTAGATGCCAATGTTTTTGGCGATATACTCGCTATCCCTCGTGCGATATATTTTCACTCTGTTCAAATGCGATATAACGCCATTTCATTTCGTTGCGATATGATATAAATTCCACATCTCGTCCCGAAGGGACATATCGCATCCGCAGGATATATCGCACCGAAGGTATATCGCAAATTCCACAGGAATTTATATCGTTGCGGTGCTATGCACCGAATATGAATAAAAAAAGAACCGACACATGATTTTCGCGTCGGTTCTGTTTCGATTTATTGAGAGAAGGAATAGTTGGGAGCTTCCTTGGTAATCTGAATATCGTGAGGATGATTTTCACGCAAGCTGTTGCTGCTGATCCGCACAAATTTTCCTTCCTTCTTCAAAGTGGGAATATCCTTGGTTCCGCAATATCCCATACCGGAACGAAGACCACCCAACAACTGATAGACCGTATCTGCAAGGGGTCCTTTGTAAGGCACACGGCCTTCTACCCCTTCGGGGACCAGTTTCTTTGCACCTGTCTGGAAATAACGGTCTTTACTTCCTTCAGCCATGGCAGCCAAAGAACCCATTCCGCGATATACCTTATAGTTTCTTCCCTGATATACTTCAATTTCCCCGGGGCTTTCTTCACAGCCTGCAAACAGACTTCCGATCATAATCACATCTGCCCCTGCGGCAATTGCCTTGGGCAGGTCACCGGAGAACTTAATACCACCGTCTGCAATGACAGGGATTCCATGCTGCTGTGCTACCTTGGCAACTTCGCGGATGGCGGTAATCTGGGGAACACCGATACCGGCTACCACACGGGTGGTACAGATAGAACCGGGGCCCATACCCACCTTTACCGCATCTGCTCCTGCTTCAATCAAATCCTTTGCAGCCTGACCCGTTGCAATATTTCCCACAATCACCTGAAGCTCAGGATAGTTTTTCTTGAGATTTGCAACAGAGTTGACGATACGGGCAGAATGACCGTGAGCGGAGTCAAATACAACCACATCCACGCCCGCCTTCATCAAAGCATCCACACGGTCAAACAAATCAGGAGTATCTCCGATTGCGGCACCTACCAGCAAACGGCCTGAATCATCTCTTGCAGAATTAGGATACCGTACCGCTTTTTCAATATCTTTAATGGTAATCAAACCCTTTAAAAAGCCCTTTTCATCAACAATGGGAAGCTTTTCTACCTTATGACCCTGCAAAATCTGTTCTGCCTGCTCCAATGTGGTTCCTACAGGTGCGGTAATCAGATTTTCACTGGTCATGGCATCTTTGATTTTCTTGGAAAAATCCTTTTCAAACCGCAAGTCACGGTTGGTCAAGATACCCACCAGTTTCCCTGCCTCATCGGTAATGGGAACACCAGAAATTTTGAATTTACCCATCAGGGCATCTGCTTCTGCCAAAGTGTTGTCAGGGTGAAGATAAAAGGGGTTCACAATGACGCCGTTTTCTGAACGCTTTACCTTATCTACCTCTGTTGCCTGCTCTTCAATGGACATATTCTTATGAATGATTCCGATACCCCCTTCTCTGGCAATAGCAATGGCAAACTTGGCTTCCGTTACCGTATCCATCGCAGCACTCATCAGGGGGATATTCAGCTTAATTTTCTTAGTCAGATAAGTGGAAAGATTGATTTCCTTGGGCAGAACCTCGGAGCGTTGGGGGATCAGCAGTACATCGTCAAAGGTAATGCCTTCCATAATAATCTTTTCATCCGTCATATTGCGATTACTCCTTTCTCGTAAACAAAATTATATTATTACAATTATAGCAATTCTTTTGAGAATTGTCAAGGAAAACAATAAAAATTTCCCCATTTTTCAAGAAATCGTTTTTATTTTGACATTTTTTTCGTTTCTTCGTCAAAAAAGATTGCTTTTTATCCTTATGTATGATATAGTTAAGGGTAGCGGATTGCCCGCATGATATGAGGGATTGGGGTTTCTTCTATGATTTTTTCAAGTACATTATTTTTATTTTATTTTCTGCCTGCAGTCTTGCTGACCTATTTTTTGGTACCGAAAAAGGCGAAAAATACAGTGTTGCTGTTATTTAGTCTTGTGTTTTATGCATGGGGGGAACCCATTTATATTACGGCAATGCTGTTTTCTATTTTATTTAACTATGCCTGTGGACTTGCGTTAGGAAGATACAAACAGAAGAAACTGATTCTGATCGGCTCGATCATCATCAATTTGGGAATTTTATTTTTCTTTAAATATACCGATTTTTTCCTCGGCAGTATCGTAAATCCGCTGATTCCCGGAAACATTCCTCTGCTTGGGATTGCTCTCCCGATCGGCATTTCTTTTTATACTTTTCAGACCATGTCTTATGTCATTGATGTCTATCGCGGCAAAGCAAACCCCCAGAAAAATCTGATCTCCTTCGGAACCTATGTGGCACTCTTTCCCCAGCTGATTGCAGGTCCCATTGTCCGCTACACCTCCATTGAACAACAACTGGAACACAGACAAATTACTGCCAACGGCGTTTGCACGGGGATTCTTTATTTTATCGTTGGATTATCCAAAAAGGTGTTACTTGCCAACAACATCGGTCTTCTTTGGGATACCATGCACGGCGCCACCCGGTTATCCTTTGTTTCAGCGTGGCTTGGCATTATCGCCTTTACCTTCCAGATTTACTTTGATTTTTCAGGGTATTCGGATATGGCAATCGGTTTGGGACGGATGTTCGGCTTTCAATTTGAACGCAACTTCAATTATCCCTACATCGCCCGCTCCATCACCGATTTTTGGAGAAGGTGGCACATTAGCCTGAGCTCTTGGTTCAAAGAATATGTATATATTCCCTTGGGCGGAAACAGAGTGTCCCCCTCCCGCTTAAGACTCAATCTTCTGATTGTGTGGGGTCTGACGGGTTTTTGGCACGGAGCCAGCTTTAATTTTATCGCATGGGGGCTGTATTACGCAGTTTTGCTGATTCTGGAAAAAGAAGTGTTCGGAGCCAAACTTCAAAAACTGCCCAAACTGTTGCAAACCTGTTATACTCTCCTGTTTGTTATCATCGGTTGGGTGTTCTTTGCGGCAAATGATTTCGGTGATGCCTTCCGTTACTTAGGTGCGATGTTTGGTTTTTCAGGCAATTTTATTGATTCGGCAGCACGGTATGCCTTTGATTCTTACAAGATCATACTGCTCATTTGCCTGATTTCCATGCTTCCACTGGGGAAAAAGTTTGGCATGAAGCTATATCAAAAAAATCCGCTGTTTGTGCTTGCTCCTGCAATGATATTGTTTTTCCTTTGCCTGACCTATCTTGCAGGTGCATCCTACAATCCTTTCTTGTATTTCAGATTTTAAAGGAGGGAAATGACCATGAATCATACAAAACGATTTAACATCATTATCATCGGTCTGTTCGGGCTGTTGGTTATGTGTAATTTGTTTTGTCCAAAAAAGGAATATTCCTCTTTGGAAAACAGATATTTACAAAAATTTCCTGCTATTTCTCTGAAAGCGATCAGCGACGGAACCTTTATGAAGCAATTTGAGGACTTTGCCAATGACCAGTTAATCGGAAGAAATTTTTTGGTAAAGCAGCGGGCAAAGACGGAGATTTTACTGGGCAAACAAGAAAACAACGGTGTTTATTTTGCCAAGGACGGCTACCTGATTGAACAACCTCCTGCCTTGGAACGGGAAATTGTGATGGAAAACATCAATGGTGTAAAGATGCTCCAATCCTTGGGACGGTTTCGCACCACTCTTTGCATTGTTCCTCCCGCTTATGAAATTCTGAGCGAGAAACTTCCCGACCATGCTTACGAGCCTGTGATTCTCAATCTGAATCAGGCAATTCGGAAAAACCTGAAAGATACCGGTGTTCAGCTTGCAGACCCTTCGGGTCCTTTATGGAATCACCGCACGGAATATATTTATTATAAAACAGACCATCATCTGACCAGTTTCGGAAGCCGTCTGTCTTATGAAACTTTGGGAGACTTTTTAGGATATGAACCCTTGGGTGATGAGGCTTTCCATCCCGTTGATGTTTCTCACGATTTTTTTGGCACCACCTACTCGAAAGGATTGGTTTCCGTCAAGCCGGATACCATTACGGCGTACGAAACAGAACACTCTGCAACCCTGTCTTTCCCTGAAGAAGCAGAATTTGATTCTGTTTATTTCCCCGATCATCTGGAGGAAAAGGACCAATACGCTTACTTTTTAGACGGAAATCACGGACTTGCAGTGGTACACGGCCCCAATAAAAACGGTCGGCATCTGGCAATCTTTAAGGATTCTTATGCTCACAGCCTTGCTCCCTTCCTTGCCAATCATTTTGAAACCATTCATTTGATTGATTTGCGGTATTTTCAGGGAGATGTATTGGAATATCTTCACAACAATCAATTGCAGGATGTGCTCTTTTACTACAGCGCACCCACCTTTATGACAAAAGGAACTCTGGACAAGGTAACAGCCAGCGTAGAAACCTCCCCTTATGCACACTTCCAACCTTTTGGAAAAGTAGAAGAAAACGAGAGTGTGGATGAAGGGTATTTTAACGACGCCGTATTTGTAGGGGATTCTCTGACGGTAGGCTTTCAGATGAGTTCAGACCTGGTGGAACCGGAATTTTTAGCAAGCACCGCTCTTTCTGTGACAGGTCTTGGCAGTGTGGATGCACCGGGTGGCGGTGGTTCTATTTTAGATCGGATTTGGAATGATTCTTACAAAAAAATCTATATCATGCTGGGTATCAATGAACTGATTGAACCCTCCAATAAGGACGCATTTATAGCAAAATACAGCGGCGTCATTGACCTGGTCAAAGAGAGCCATCCCGACGCTTATATCTATGTCCAATCCATTCTTCCCGTTTCCCAAAAAGAGGATTCACGAGGAAGACTGCGAAACGAATACATTCGCGATTTCAATGTCGCTTTGGAACAGATGACCGTAGAGAAAGGGGCATATTACCTTGACATTGCCTCCGCATTAGCAGATGAAAACGGATTCCTGCCCGAGGACAGTACTGTTGACGGGATTCATCTTCATCAGGAATATTACTTAAAGTGGCTTGATTATCTGAAAACACATACTGTATATGACCCTCTTGCCGCAAAGGCAGTATCAGCGGTATCCTCTGACCCTATTGTCAGCGATTACGATGTAACAGGGATTGCATCAAGCTTAAAGGATACCATTACTTTTGCTGATGAAATGGGGCAAATCGGATACGCCATGCTTTGCAAAACTCACGGAATTGATTCCGAAATAATGGCAAATGCCGCAGGATTTATCGGTGGAGGCGCTACCGCAGAGGAAATTGCGGTGTTTGAAGTGAAAAAGAAAAAGGATACAAATGCTGTAAAGCAATTGTTAGAAGAATATATTCAGAACAGAAAGGCAAGTTTTGAAACCTACCTTCCTGCTGAAGTTCCGAAACTGGAACATCCCTTCCTATACACAAAAGGCAAGTTGATTGTTTTGGTGATTGCCGAAGACCATGGAAAGGCAGAGGAAACAATCCGAAATATATTACAATAAAATTAGCGGGCTTGCACAGTTTTCGTGCAAGCCCGCTATTCGTATAGGAATTTGTTATTTTTCTTCCGAACAATTGCAACGATTTCCGCCGCACTGCTTACTGTTGGGACAACCAATGCATGCCTGCCCGCTTTTCTTTGCCTTGTAAATATACCGTAAAGCACCGCCTACAGCAATGACAATCACTGCAATCAAAACAACATTTTCAATCATTTATACCCCGACCTTTTCTTTCTTTTCCTTCAAAGCATATTCCGCTTTCAATTTCTTGTCGGAATTTACCATAAGGTAAATCACAATCCCAATCATCACCGCTACCGCAATGAGTCCCGGCAGAAAACCGGAGCCAACTGTTCCTTGGGTAATTATGGTACCAATCTGATAAACCAAAAATGCCACGATATACCCTGTTGCCAACTGGAGCCCAACACCGCCCAGCATCCATTTTTTATCCTTTATTTCCGCGTTCATGGCACCGATTGCAGCAAAGCAAGGAGGGGTAAAGAGATTAAACATCAGGCATGCAAGGGCTGCTGCTTTTGTAATCCCGAATACTGCCGCAACTTCATTTGCACCGCCCATGAGCGCCAGTTCTTCTGTATCAATGAAGTTGGTGACACCATAGCAAACTGCCAAGGTTCCCACCACATTTTCCTTTGCGATAAACCCTGTCACAGCTGCCGCTGCCATCTGCCATACACCAAATCCAAGAGGAATCAGCAAAAAGGCAAAGGGTGTTGCAATGGAAGCCAGAATAGAAGTTTGTTCCATGCCCTCTTCCACCAATTCAAACCGCCAGTTAAATGCCTGCATAATCTGAACCAATGTGTTACACACAAGAATAATGGTTCCCGCCTTCACGATGTATGCCCAACCGCGGGAGCACATGGAAAGAAAGGCACGCTTTAAGGACGGAAGTTTGTATTCGGGTAACTCCATAATAAAGAAGGATTTGCGATTTTTGTGACCTGCAATTTTGTTCACTACCAAAGCACCCAGGAAAATCAATACAATCCCTGCAAAGTACATGAGCGTACCAACCCAGGAAGCATCTGCAAAGAAGACTCCCGCAAACAATGCAATGACGGGTAATTTAGCACCGCAAGGCATAAAGGGTGTGAGCATTGCGGCGGCTCGGCGTTCTCTTTCGTTACGAATGGTACGGCAAGCCATAACACCGGGAATGGCACAACCTGTACCGATGACAAAGGGAATGACGGATTTACCCGACAGTCCAACCCTTTTGAAGATAGGGTCCAACACCACCGATACACGGGCCATATAACCGCAATCCTCCAGCAAAGCAATCAAAAAGTACATGACCATGACCAGAGGCAAAAATCCCACAACCGCTCCGACACCGCCAATGATACCGTCCACTAAAATTGCCTGCAGTAAAGGGTGGGTGTTTTCAACCAATCCTCCTACCCAACCCTGGAAGGTTTCAATCCATGCCACAAAGGTGTCTGCCAGCCAAGGTCCGAAAGAAGACTGGGAAATGTCAAACACCAAAAACATCACAACAGCAAAAATCGGAATCCCCAACCATTTATTGGTTAACACTCTATCAATTTTATCATTGATGTTTTTCTCCCTGGTGAGAACCTTTCTGGTTTCCACTTTTTTTACAATTTCGTTGACAAATGCAAACCGCTTACGGTCAGCTACCTCCACCGCCTCTTTGCTTGTCAAATCAATGTCGCCCTGTTGGTAGGGAGCTTTTTGTTCTTTACCAACTTGACCTATCGCAGCATCTAAAACAGCTTTTAACCCGTCTGCGGTGGTGGAAACAGTTTCAACCACGGGACAACCAAGCTTTTCTGACAGTGCCTTCTCGTCAATCATCGTTTCCTTTTTCTCGTTAATATCGCTTTTGTTCAAAGCCACAACCACAGGAACGCCCAGTTCCAGAAGCTGTGTGGTGAAAAACAGACTGCGGCTTAAGTTAGTAGCATCCACAATGTTAATAATCACATCAGGATTTTCATTTTTTACATAAGTACTGGTAATGCTTTCTTCCGATGTAAAGGGTGACATAGAATATGCGCCGGGAAGGTCAACTGCAATCAACTCTTCTCCGCCACAGTATGCCTTTTTAATCGGATGTTCTTTCTTTTCTACGGTAACCCCCGCCCAGTTTCCAACCTTTTCATTTTGATTGGTCAACGCGTTGTACATGGTGGTTTTACCCGAGTTTGGATTTCCCGCCAAAGCAATTCTCATACTAAATTCCTCCTTATCATAGTATCCTTTCGGATTTGTTTTACAAAGTTAGTTTCCACTAACCATTGGGCAAAAATAAAAGTCCTGCAAAAGCTATTTTTAAATTGAAATAGCCTTTGCCAACTCGGTGTCAATATTATACCTTCCATCTTTAATAGAAACCACACATCCGCCTTTCAGGTGAGATACCACGGTAATGGGTTCACCGCTGTAGCACCCGAGGGAAAACAAAAATGCATTCAATTCCTCGTCGTCGGTTTCAATTTCCTTGATGATATATTCTTTTCCTTCCAAAGCATCTGTTAAATTCATTCTTATCACCCATTGGTCGTTTTCTTTAAGTGATTAGTTTCGACTAACTAACCTTCCTGAATCAGTTTAACATAACTAACCGGGTTTGTCAACCCCTTTTTTCAAAAAAAGAGAAATTTTTCCTTCAGAAGACAGACAAGGGTATTTTCCCCTTCTATTTATATTGACAAAAATCCGTTTTTAGTGTACAATAAAATGAGGAGTGAGAGCCATGAATTTTTTTGCGGCACCTGTTGCCAGATTGATTGAAGAATTTGAAAAATTGCCCGGCATCGGCAGCAAAACTGCCCAGCGTCTGGCGTATCATATACTGAATATCCCCAAAGATTCTGCCCTTTCCTTTGCTGACGCCATTTTGGAGGCTCGGGAGAAGGTGCATACCTGTTCTGTTTGTCAGGATTTAACGGAACACGAAAAGTGTCGGATTTGCGAAAATCCCAAGCGGGATCAGGGGACGATATGCGTGGTGGAATCTCCCAAAGATGTGATTGCCATGGAGAGAACAAGAGAATACGGTGGCGTGTATCATGTGCTCCACGGCGCCCTGTCCCCTATGGACGGTGTAGGACCGGGAGACATTCGCATCAAAGAACTGGTCACCAGACTTGGTACAACAGATGTCACAGAAGTGATTCTTGCCACCAACTCCACTGTGGAGGGTGAGGCAACTGCCATGTATCTGGCAAGATTATTAAAACCCTTTCAGGTGAAAATTACACGAATTGCCCACGGTATCCCCATGGGCGGTGATTTGGAATATACAGATGAAATTACCTTGGCAAAAGCCTTGGAAGGACGGCGCGAATTATGATTGTAACATTAAGTTCCTGCGGTTTGATGGGAATTGACGGGTACGAAGTGATTGTAGAAGTGGATATTTCACGGGGCATCCCCTCCTTTGATGTGGTGGGATTGCCTGATGCGGCGGTAAAAGAATCCCGGGAGCGTGTTCGTGCTGCCATTAAAAACACGGGGTTGGAACTTCCCTCAAGACGAATCACCGTCAATCTTGCCCCTGCAGACATTAAAAAAGAAGGGGCGGCTTATGATCTGCCCATTGCCATCGGAATCCTCCTTGCCAGCCAGCAGTTAACGGCGGAACAGTTGGAGGAGTATGCCTTTGCGGGAGAATTGTCCTTA
>JAZNYR010000179.1:0-1948 GCA_045594525.1 Clostridia bacterium
AAGGAGTTGTCACCTTAACTTGTCTTCCTAAGACCGCTTGGCCTCCGACTTGCACCGGAACCTAACCTTACCATTTTGTGGTCCAATGACCAACCGGAAGGATTCAGCAAATTCTGTGCAGAGGTTTCTATCAAAACCAATTCCATCCAGTACGAAAATGATGATGTTATGCGTCCCCTGTATGGAGATGACTATGCCATTGCTTGTTGTGTATCTGCCATGAAGGTTGGAAAACAGATGCAGTTCTTCGGTGCAAGATGCAATCTGCCAAAACTGCTGTTGTTGGCGTTGAACGGCGGAAAAGACCCTGTTTCCGGTTTGGAAATGGGTCCTCAAACTTCTGTTTATGAAGATGATGTTCTGGATTATTATAAAGTGATCAATCGATTTAACGAATACCGCAAATGGCTTTGCGAATTGTATGTATCGACTATGAACATCATTCACTATATGCATGATAAATATGCCTACGAAAAGATTCAGATGGCTTTGCATGACACTGAGGTCCACCGTTTCATGGCATTTGGTGTGGCGGGGCTTTCTGTCTTGGCGGATTCTTTGAGCGCAATCAAATATGCCAAAGTAAAACCAATCAAAAATGAAGAGGGTCTGATTGTTGATTTTGAAACAATCGGTAATTTTCCGAAATTTGGAAATGACGATGATCGGGTTGATTCCATTGCAAAGCAAATGACAGAAGAAATGATTGTAGAACTGAGAAAAACTCCTACCTATCGGAACGCAGAGCATACACTCTCGGTTCTTACCATTACTTCAAATGTTGTTTACGGTAAAAAGACAGGTGCAACTCCTGACGGAAGAAAGGCAGGCGAGCCTTTTGCTCCCGGTGCCAACCCTATGCACAATCGGGAAACAAACGGAGCGCTGGCGTCCTTAAATTCTGTTGCAAAACTGCCTTATACCGCTTGCCGTGACGGAATTTCCAACACCTTCTCCATTGTTCCTGATTCATTAGGAAAAACAGAAGAAGAACGGATTTCCAATCTGGTATCTGTTTTAAAAGGATATTTTGCAAAAATGGCACATCATATCAATGTCAATGTGATGACACGGGAACAGTTGGTGGAAGCTTATAACGACCCGTCAGCTTACCCCAATTTAACCATTCGGGTATCCGGCTATGCTGTTAATTTCCACAAGCTGTCCAGAGAACAGCAAAAAGAAGTGATTAGCCGTACCTTCCATGAATCATTATGATCGGGAAGATTCACAGTTTTCAGTCATTAGGCACCTTGGACGGTCCCGGGGTTCGGTTTGTAACATTTTTACACGGATGCAATCTTCATTGCGGTTATTGTCATAATGTAGATGTATGCCGTGGTAGCTTTACAGAGTATTCTCCTCAAGAAATTGTGGAAAAGGCGCTCCGTTATCAAGTATATTTTGGAGACAAAGGCGGGATTACCCTCTCAGGTGGCGAGCCATTGCTCCAAAGCGAATTTGTTGCAGAAACCTTTCGACTTTGTAAAGAAAAGGAAATTCATACAGTTTTGGATACTTCAGGAAGTGTTTGGAACGACGCTGTCAGCAATGCCCTTGCCTTCTGCGATTTGGTGCTGTTGGATTTGAAAATGACCACGGAAGAAGACTATCAAAACTACATTGGATGTTCCCTTTCCGCTCCCCTTTTCTTTTTGGAAAAACTGGAAGAGAGGAAAATCCCCTGCTGGATTCGTCATGTGGTGGTGAGAGGCTTGAACGATACGGAAGAAAACATCCTTCGGTTAAAAGAATTGATTCATGATAAGTCTTGTGTTCAAAAGATTGAATTGTTGCCCTTTCACAAAATGTGTGAAGCAAAATATAAAAATATGGGACTTCCCTTTCCCTTTGCTCACTTTACTGAACCGAGTAAAGAGAAAATGCAAGAATTTAATAAACTGATATAAAAAGAGGCTGTAGCAAAATGATTTTGTTTTGCTACAGT
>JAZNYR010000180.1:0-4690 GCA_045594525.1 Clostridia bacterium
CACGGGAGACTGCCTGTAGTCCAATGCGCCATCGCTTCCGGTCAGGTGGAAACCGTTGAGATCGTGGACCAAATGTCCGGAGCCGATCATACAAACACCGTCCAGATTGACCTGTACGGCAATATCCACATCTGTATCCAAAAGATAGGTTCCGTCTTCTGATTTTTCCAAAGAAATGGCATCGTCAAAATCCTTGGCATCGTCCCCGTCAATGGTGAGCACCAGCTTGTCCCGAAAATCCTTTCTGCCTTGTAACTCCTGTTCCAAGACACAGTCGGGAACAGGCGAGGACAAAACCTTCTCCGGGAACACATCACGAATGCCGAATCGGCGTAATGCGGAACGAATCAGAGTGTCGTGTTCTGCAGGATAACCTAATACCTCAACGATTTTCCCTTCAGGATTCCTTCTGGAATCGGGAAATTCTGTGATTTCCACCACCACCTTCTGCCCATCCTTTGCATCCAACCATTCAGACTTTGGAAGATAAATATCTTTAGAAATCCGCTTATCGTCTGGAATCAAAAACCCGTGATTTCTTGATTGCTCAAAGGTGCCGATTACGGTATGGTTGGCACGCTCCAATATTTTCACAATCTCCCCTTCCGCTTTTTTACCGCCTTTGATTACTTTTGCAAGAACCAGGTCCCCATGGAGGGCACCCAGTTGTGAATCAGAGGAAATGAACAAGTCAGAGGGCTCATGCAATACAAAACCAAAGCCTCGTTCATGACCTTGAAAACGGCCTGTAATCAACCCTAAACTTTCTGCAGGAGCAAACCGTTTCTTTTTTGTTTGAACAATTTTTCCTTCCTGCTGAAGTTCTGTTACAATTTCTTCCAGCAAGGGAATGTCGTTCACAGGAACATCCAAGACTGCAGCCAGCTCCTCCAATCTCAAAGGGAGATATTCCTTTTGTTGCATAAATTCATAAATTCTTTCTTTTCTTGTCATAAAATTTCCTTTTCATGATTACTATAAATTGAGTGGACAACATAAAAAATGCCACGCACTTAGTATGCGTGGCATTCTCATGAATCATACTTACAGAACAAAATGAAGTACAACTGCCAGAATCACAAACAACACAGCACAAACGCTGGTCAGCTTTCCTAACATCGCATCCATTGTTCTTGCTTTTGTTTTACCGAAAAAGGTTTCAGCACCACCGGCAATGCTTCCGGACAAACCGGCCTGCTTTCCGGACTGCATCAAAACAACAAAAATCAGTGCAACGCATATTACCAAATATACAATATTTAACGCGATAGCCATTTACCGCACCCTCCTATCAAAATAATATCCGCATTTTTTCATGCTCTCATTATTATAGCACAAGAATCTAAAAAATGCAAGTGTTTTTTCCAATTTTCTGAAAATTCTTTTTTTGTTTGGTATAGAATATCCCGTGAAAAGAAATACTATACCATACGAAAAATTGAAAAAGTGATTGACAATACTTCCTGAATTTGGTATAATAAAATAAGATGATGCGCCGATTGACGGGGTTTTTACGAAGAAAACTCCCGTCTTCGGGAACGGAAACGAAAACAGAATAACAGGGCGGCACAAGTTTTTTCAGCTCCCTTTCCTTTCAAAAGGGGAGCGTTTCTTATTGTGCTTTCGTTTCGGTGCAACAATCTGAATTTCAAAATTGTAATGCTCGGGAAAAATTACAATTTTAAATCATAACAAATTAAAAGAAAACGGAGGTTTCTTTGTGGCAAAAAAGACAAAATTAAAAATGATTCCCTTAGGCGGTCTGCATGAAATCGGAAAGAATATGACAGTATTTGAATATGGAAATAACATTATTTTGGTTGATTGCGGCTCTGCCTTTCCAGATGAAGCGATGCCCGGAATCGATTTGGTCATTCCGGATATTACTTATTTGCGGAAAAACAGGGAGAAAATTCGCGGGATTGTACTGACCCATGGGCATGAGGACCATATCGGTGCCCTCCCCTATTTATTACAGGAAATCAATGTTCCCATTTACGGTACAAGACTCACATTGGGTATTGTGGAACATAAGCTGAAGGAATTTCACTTGCAAGACAGTGCAAATCTTCGGGTGGTTTCTCCCGGAGACAGAGTCCATCTGGAATGCTTTGAAATTGAGTTTATCCGTTCCAATCACTCCATTGCAGATGCGGTTGCTCTTGCGATTCACACACCTGTGGGGGTGGTGATTCATACGGGCGACTTTAAAATTGACTCCACCCCCATTCAGGGTGAAATGATTGACCTGACCCGTTTTGGCGAGCTGGGTCGGGAAGGTGTTCTTGCTCTTTGTATGGATAGTACCAATGTGGAACGGGCAGGATTTACCATGAGCGAAAAGACGGTGGGAATGTCTTTTCGTGACATCTTTAAGGATTGTCAGAAGCGGATTATTATTGCAACCTTTGCATCCAATATTCACCGCGTTCAGCAGATTATTGATGCAGCCGCCCAAAACAAAAGAAAGGTTGCTATTTCAGGCCGCAGTATGATCAATGTCATTTCGGTTGCCAGCGAGCTGGGATACATTAAAATACCTTCCAATGTATTGATTGATCTGGAGGATATTAATCGGTATCCTGCTAATAAAGTGGTACTGATTACAACAGGAAGTCAGGGAGAAGAAATGTCAGCCCTGACCCGTATGGCATTTTCCGACCATAAAAAAGTGGAAATTACAGCCAACGATTTGGTTGTCATTTCAGCAAACCCCATTCCCGGTAACGAAAAGCTGATCTCCCGAGTTGTTAACGAACTGTTCAAAAAGGGAGCAGAAGTGATTTATGAATCATCTCTGGCGGAGGTTCATGTGTCGGGACACGCCTGTCAGGAAGAATTAAAACTGATTATGGCACTCACAAAACCGAAATTCTTTATTCCCGTTCATGGTGAGTACCGTCATCTTTGTATTCATAAAGAACTGTCGGAGCTGATGGGAATTCCTTCCCGAAACAGTTTTATTATGGACATCGGCAAAGTGCTGGAGCTTACCGCTGATTCTGCTAAAATCAACGGATCCGTTCCGGCGGGAAAAGTATTGGTAGATGGCTTGGGAGTTGGCGATGTAGGAAACATTGTATTGCGTGACAGAAAACATCTGGCACAGGACGGCTTAATTGTGGCTGTCATTTCCCTCTCGGGGGACAACGGGGAGCTCATTCAGGAGCCGGATATCATTACCCGTGGTTTTGTTTATGTGAGAGAATCGGAAGATTTAATGGAACAAATGCGGGATGTGGTGCGGGAGTGTGTTCTCTCTTCCACCAACAAACGGGCAAGAGATTGGAACTCGGTAAAATCCTCGGTGAAAAATCAATTGGGGCAGTTTATTTATGATTCCACCAAGCGAAGCCCTATGATATTACCTGTCATCGTAGAAATCTAATAACGGTTGTTGAAAAATGCACCGACCGCATAATACAAAATGGAGTATCATAGAAAACATCATAAATATTAAAACAAATAAAGGAGCAGAAGCAATGAAATTTTATCTTGCTACTGCTCTCTTTTTTTACGACTGTGCATTTTACTGCAAAAAATTTTTTGATTTTTTTCAAAAAAGGTATTGACAAATGAAAAATTTATGATATAATAGATTCAAAAGTGATAATCATTATCATTATTACTTCTGAAAGGAGAGATGAGGATGAAGGAAAAGTACAGCGCAAGAAGAGAGTTGATTTATGAATATCTGGCAGGGACAACAAGTCATCCTGAAGCAGAAGAAATTTATCTTGCTCTGAAAAAAAAGAATCCGTCTCTCAGTTTAGCAACCGTTTATCGGAATCTGTCAAGATTTGTGGCAGAGGGGAAAGCGATAGAAATTGTAGGTGGAAACCATGTGGTTCATTTCGATGCCTGCGTAGCACCTCATTATCACTTCTCCTGTAAGGAATGCAACAAAATCTATGATGTTAAAATGCCCACAATGGAATTGGAATCTGATGCACTCAATGCAGTGGGGCAGGTTCAACGGCATGAATTGGTTTTTTATGGCATTTGTAACCAATGCCAACAATAATAAATAATTTTATTTTACGGAGGAATTTGTTATGAAAAAATTTGTATGTTCAGTATGTGGTTATGTGCATGAGGGAGATTCTGCTCCCGAACAGTGTCCTGTATGTAAGGTTCCCGCTGACAAGTTCAGAGAAATGGAAGAAGGAGCTGCTTTGGCTGCAGAACACGAATACGGTGTTTACGGCAAAACTGTAAAGAATAATCCTGACATCAGCGAAGAAGACAAGAAATATATCTTTGAACAGCTGATGGCAAACTTCAACGGGGAATGTGCAGAAGTGGGAATGTATCTGTGCATGGCAAGAATTGCGCACAGAGAAGGTTATCCCGAAGTTGGTCTTTACTGGGAAAAGGCAGCTTACGAAGAAGCTGAACACGCAGCAAAATTCGCTGAACTCTTAGGCGAAGACTTAGAGCCCAACATGAAGGCTACCACAAAGGACAACTTAGCTTGGCGTGTAGATTGTGAATACGGTGCAACACAGGGCAAATTTGATTTAGCTGCTTGCGCTAAGAAGAACGGCTTAGACGCAATCCACGACACAGTTCACGAAATGGCAAGAGACGAAGCTCGTCACGGCAAAGCTTTCGAAGGTCTTCTCAACAGATATTTTAAGTAATATTTGCATAAAAACAACAGCATAATATAGCGTATATTGGGGTATTC
>JAZNYR010000181.1:0-6114 GCA_045594525.1 Clostridia bacterium
TCGGCAAAGGAAATGGGGCGGCTGCCAAAAAAGTAATGGATGAATTAGGCTTTGAAACCGATAAATACGATACGGAAGTGTTGATTCATGACACCTATTCTATGGGGAAAAATATTTATGTGGAACTGCACCATGAACTGATGCCTCACATCCCCTATTTTAAAGGGGTGGAGGTTTGTCCCTTTATTGAAAGCAGTATTGTTCATGACAGTGGCAATCATAAATACCGCATGACCAATGAGGGTTTTTACACTTTCATGATCATTCATATTGCAAAACACATCAAACATAACGGTATGGGAATCCGAGGATTTTTAGATGTGTGGATTTATTTGAATCGATACAAAGATGTCCTTGATTTTTCTGAAATTAATCGTCTGATGCGAGAATCTCATCTGGAACATTTTCACGAATGTGTATTGCAGCTTGTAGATTTTTGGTTTAATGGCAAAGCAGATGTAGAAGACTACATAAAAGATTTTGCCAACCATGTTGCCCAAGGGGGCATTTTGGGAACCCATCAACAGGTGGTTTCAGAAGAACTGTACAAGAACCAATCGGAAGGAAAACGCTTTCGGTATTATATAGAAACTATATTTCTCCCTCTGAAATTTATGCGGGATAAGTATAAAATATTAAGAAAGTGGAGTATCCTGCTCCCCTTTTGCTGGATTCACAGAATTATTCTAATTCTTTTGTTTAAGCAAAACAGAATTGGTTCCTTTAAAAAGCATTATGAAAATGCAGATGTGAAAATGGGAGAACATACTGCGAATCTGAAGAAAAAACTAGGATTATAGAGGTATCTTTTATGAACATTTTGGTAACAGGCGCCTGTGGTTTTGTAGGAAAAAATTTGGTACAAGCCTTAAAGGCAGTAAAAGACGGAAAAGATAAGGTTCATTCCTTTTGTGATGACCCGTCCAAGATTCAGATTTATGAATATGATATTCATTCCACAGAGGAAGAATTAGAGCAATATTGCCGTAAGGCGGATTTCGTGTTTCATCTGGCGGGGGTCAACCGACCCAAAGACCCTGCCGAATTTATGAAAGGCAATTTTGGCTTTTCCTCTCAATTATTGAACACCTTAAAAAAACATCAAAACAAAGCGCCCGTCATGTTGTCAAGCAGTATTCAAGCTTCCCTAGAGGGACGCTTTGCCGGTTCGGAATACGGAAAATCCAAGCTGGCGGGAGAAGAAGTGTTCAGACAATATGAACAAGAAACGGGAGCAAAAGTTCTGATTTACCGTTTCCCCAATCTGTTCGGAAAATGGTGCAAACCCAATTATAACAGCGCTGTTGCCACCTTTTGCCATAACATTGCAAACAACTTAGAAATTACCGTCAATGACCCTGCTATAGAACTGGAGCTTTTGTATATTGACGATTTAATAGAAGAGATGTTCTCCGCTCTGAAGGGCGAAGAAAATCGCAAAACTGACGGGTTTTGTTATGCAGAACCCACTCATAAAGTGACTTTGGGAGAGATTACTTCCCTTCTCTATCAGTTCCGTGACAGCAGAGAAACGAAACTGATTCCCGATATGACGGAAGGGTCCTTTTCCAAAAAGCTGTACTCCACCTATCTTTCCTATCTGGCACCTGACAATTTTTCGTATCCCTTGAAAATGAATCGGGATCCACGGGGAAGCTTTACTGAAATTTTGAGAACGAACAACGCCGGTCAATTCAGCGTGAATGTTTCAAAACCAGGAATTACAAAGGGTCAGCACTGGCATCACACCAAAAATGAAAAGTTTGTTGTAGTCAAGGGAACAGGACTCATACAGTTAAGAAAAATTGGAACAGACGAGGAAGGCAATCCCTACCCTGTTGTCAATTACGAAGTGAATGGTGATGAAATCACAGTCGTAGATATGATCCCGGGATATACCCATAACATCATCAATCTTTCGGATACCGAAGATTTGGTTACCTTTATGTGGTGTAATGAATGTTTTGATCCGGAAAAACCGGACACCTATTTTGAGGAGGTATAACATGGTTGAAAACAAGAATATGCAGACTAAAACTTTTAACTTAATCAGAGTAATAGCCGCATTTCAGGTTTTCTGGGGACATGCAAATCATCATCTTGGTACAAATTTTTATAATAAATTGCTTGATATTTTTGAAGGGGTACCCATATTTTTTATCTTAAGCGGTTTTTTGATTTGGGGTTCATTGGATAGAAATGCAGATTTTAAGAAATACATAAAAAAACGCATACTTCGTCTTTATCCCGTTTTATTTGTTGGGTTGTTCCTCTCAATTTTATCAATTGTGATTCTTTATCATAAAAACATCAGCTGGGCGGAATTTGGGGCATATATTTTGGCACAAAGTACCTTCTTTCAGTTTTGGACACCTGGATTTTTAAGAGGATATGGTTGCGGTACCCCCAACGGCTCTTTGTGGACGATCATTATTTTTATTCAATTTTATATTGGCGCATGGTTTATGCACAAACACATGAAGAAAAATACATCCTTTGTGGTGATTATTTTAATCAGTATGGCTTTCAATTTATTTCTTCCGCAGATGCGCAATTTTATACCGACAATAGTATATAAACTGATACGAGAAACGATATTTCCATATCTGTGGCTGTTTATTCTTGGCAGTTTTATTTGGAAGAACAAGACGGCTGTGTTACCATTTTTCATGAAAGTTTGGTGGATTGCCGGAATCGTCTTGGTAATCATTACAATGGTTGGATGGCACGAAGGTGGGCTATATGGTGTTGTAAAATCCATCATGCAGTCCGTTATGATTTTTGGTTTTGCTTACCGTTTTCCGAATTTACATCTAAAAAAAGACTTATCTTTTGAATTTTATGTATTTCATATGATCATTATCAACATTATGATTGAATTGGGTTATGTGGGAAGTCTTGGGGCTGTGGTTACCGTACTCTTGATCACATTACTCATTTCATACATAACAAATGTTTGCTTAGATAAATTTTTCTATCATTCTAAAAAAAGACAATTTTGTAATGCTATAAAAATGCATTATTAGTAGATTTTCAAATGAGGTGTAATAATGAACAAATTAAAATTAATGACCATTATCGGAACACGGCCGGAAATCATTCGGTTGAGCGCCTGCATCAAGGCTTGTGACAAATATTTTCATCAAATTTTGGTTCATACAGGACAGAATTACGATTATACTCTAAATCAGGTGTTTTTTGATGATTTAGGACTTCGTGCCCCTGACCATTATCTCAATGCCGTTGGTGCAGATTTGGGTGAAACCATGGGAAATATCATTGCCAAATCCTATCAGCTGATGGTGCAGGAACAGCCTGATGCGGTATTGGTGCTGGGAGATACCAACTCCTGCCTTTCCGTCATTGGAGCCAAACGGTTACATATTCCTATTTTCCACATGGAAGCAGGAAACCGTTGCTTTGACGAATGTCTGCCTGAAGAAACCAACAGAAGAATCGTGGATATTATTTCCGATGTAAATCTTTGCTACAGCGAGCATGCAAGACGGTACTTAAATGCCTCCTCCGTTGCAAAGGAAAGAACCTATGTAGTAGGCTCTCCCATGGCAGAAGTACTGCATAATAATCTGGAACAAATTAAAGCAAGTAATATTTTAGAAAAACTGGGTTTGGAAAAAGGAAACTATATTTTACTTTCAGCTCACCGTGAGGAAAACATTGACACGGAAAAGAATTTCTTTAGCCTCATGAATGCGGTAAACGCTATGGCAGAAAAGTATGATATGCCCATTTTGTATTCCTGTCATCCCAGAAGCAAAAAGTTTATTGAACAAAGAGGCTTTTCCTTTGACAAACGAGTCATTCAACATCAGCCTCTGGGTTTTCATGATTACAACCATTTGCAGATGAACGCCTTTGCCGTTGTGTCTGACAGCGGAACATTGCCGGAAGAAAGCAGTTTCTTCCTATCTGTAGGAAATCCTTTCCCCGCAGTCTGCATCAGAACCAGTACCGAACGGCCTGAAGCATTGGATAAAGGAAACTTTATCCTGGCAGGGATTACAACCGACCAGGTACTGCAAGCGGTAGATGTTGCAGTAAGTATGAACAATGCGGGCGATTTGGGAATTCCCGTTCCCAATTATGTGGATGAAAATGTAAGCACCAAGGTTGTCAAAATAATTCAAAGCTATACCGGAATTGTCAATAAAATGGTATGGCGAAAGGAATAGCGTGCCCTCATTTTTAAAAACACTTTGATTGATAAAAGAGGTACCCCATGAGAAAACTCAATTTGTTTATTAAAAGAACCTTTGATATCTGTGCATCTTCCGTTTTGATTCTGTTATTAACACTCATTCCTGTTCTGATTGTAATTCCCGTTGCCATTAGGCTCACCTCAAAAGGGCCGGCAGTGTTTACCCAGGAACGAGCCGGGAAAGACGGAAAAATCTTTCCTATTTACAAATTCAGAACCATGCGAATTCCGGAAGACAGTCTTGATGAGGAGGGAAATCCGTTACCTCCTGTAAAACGAATTACAAAAGTGGGTAAGTTTCTGCGGAAGACAAGTCTGGACGAACTGATGCAGTTATTTAATGTGTTTAACGGCACCATGAGCATCGTAGGTCCCCGTCCCACACTCCCCTATCAGGTTGAAAATTACACCGAGGAGCAGAAGAAAAGACTGGATATGCGTCCCGGAATTACGGGATTGGCACAGGTAAACGGACGGAACAATTTAAGCTGGACAGAAAAAATCGAGTACGATATTACATATGTGAATACCTTTACCTTTTGGTTGGATATTCAAATTTTATTTAAAACAATTGTGACAGTTTTGAAAAAAGACGGCATCGAGTTTGTGAAAGAGGATGCCATCAATAAAAAAACAAAATCAATGGTAGAAACAAAGTAGAGGAGAACAAATCGTGAAGGCAATCGTTTTGTGTGGCGGAATTCCACAAATATCATTAATTCAGGAATTGAAAAAACAAGATATTTACACCATATTGGCTGACCGAAACGAAAAAGCACCTGCTGTACCATACGCAGATAAATATTACCCCATTTCCACAATGAATGTAGAAGGGTTAAAAGAGATTGCAAAAAAAGAGGAGATTGATTTTATCATCACCGTTTGTGCAGACCAAATGCTGCTTGTTGCAGCACAAATCTCCCATGAATTGGGTTTGCCCTGTTATTTAAGTTATGAAACAGCAAAAAATGTATCCAGTAAAGCCCTGATGAAGCAAATCTTTGCGGAGCATGGAATTCCCACTTCAAAGCATGTCATCTTGGAATCGTTAAATCAAGAAAAAATTCAGGGATTAGAGTATCCCATGATTGTAAAGCCGGTAGATTGCTACAGCTCCAGGGGAGTCAAAAAAGTATTTGATTATCAACAACTGGAGGACGCTTTTGAAACAGCAGTAACCATCAGCAGAACCAATACTGCGGTGGTAGAGGAATTTGTCGAAGGCCTTGAATTAACCGTAGATGCTTATATTGAAGAAGGCATCGCCAATGTGCTTTGTATTTCCGAGCTTCACAAAATCCCGGAGAATAACAAATTTGTCATTTACAGAGCAAACTGCCCTGCCATGATTACAGAGCAGGTAGAGGCCATGGTAAAGGATGCGGTACAAAAAATTGCCCATGCCTTTCAGTTACAGAACTCCCCTCTTTTGGTACAGCTGATTACCAATGGAAAGGACAAGATTTCCATTGTGGAATTTTGCGCCCGCACAGGAGGCGGTGTAAAGTTCCGTCTGATTCAGAAAATGACAGGATTTGATGTGATCAAAGCAGTCGTTGATTTAACCCTGGGCAAAAAACCTCATGTAGAACCTCAGAAAAACAACAAAAAAATTATCAATGAATTCCTCTATTGTAATCCCGGTGTGCTGGACCATCTGGAAGGCTTTGAGGAACTCAAGCAAGAAGGAATTATATCAGAATATTATCAGTTGAAAGCAGAAGGCACCCAATTTGGAGAAATTTCCAGCAGCGGCGACCGCGTTGCCTGCTTTACGGTAGAAGATAAGGACATCACCAAACTAAAGAAAAAACATACCATTGCAGCAAAAAGAGTGAAAGCCATCAGCAAAGACGGCATCGACCTGATCAGACACGATTTGCACGATACATTAG